>CAKZLL010000438.1 GCA_937125475.1 uncultured Saprospiraceae bacterium
ATTTATTGATTTTATTTAACTCTTAATTCGCATAAAATTATAGCTTAAAACACTCATACCTACAATTCATTCGTCTGATGAGTATGCAATAAAAAAATAGCGTTGCAGTTCAACTCACTACAACACTATTTTTTTTGTTTTAAGAAAATGGCATTTGATCAATTAATTTTTAATGATCTTATATGTAGTTCCATTCTCTTCTACCAAATAATAAAATCCATTAGAAAATGCAGATATATCAATTTCAATTTGATGATTAATAATAATTTCTTTGACTTGAATACCAATAGCATTAAAAATCCGAATAGTACCAGTATAATTCTTAATATTCAGCTGTTCTTGTACTGGATTTGGATAAATAGAAAGCCTTGTTAATTCAGATTTCACTTCTGTAATATTTGAGAACTCATAATTACCATCAAAATCCACTTGACGTAAACGATAATAATTAAGACCACTTTTAGGACTTTTATGAGCAAACTCATAAGTTCTCTCATTAAGTGTAGTACCAGCTCCATCTACTTTATCAATCGTTGAAAATTCAATTCCATTTGTACTGTGCTGTATTTCAAAATAATCATTATTGAGTTCCGTTCCAGTAGCCCATTTTAGTTTATTAATACCATTAATAAATGCTGCATTAAAATATAACATCTCCACGGGCAAAGTATTTTGAAATACAATTTGTCCTCTTAATTCTCCTGATCCCACAAACGAGGTATGCACATTTACATACATACCATCTGCTAATAAGGCAGTTTCTTGAGCCGCAGATAATGTACCATTACCCGAAAAATTTCCAGCAGTAGAACCCGATGGGCTTAGTGTTAAGCCAAATACAACCCCTCCATTTGCTCCTGTTGCTGCTTGATGAACATGGCAAGAACTCGAATTTCCAGTCATTCCTGTAAATGAACCTGTAACTGAAAGTGATTTGGTATTATGATCATAAGTAGCTGTACCAGATCCTGAGCCTGTTCCTCCAGAACCAGCTCCAGCATTCGCTTGATCAACATCTAATGTAATGGTAAAGTTGGATGTTTGAGCAATGCTCATTTCTGTAAAAAAAAACATAGTGAGTAATAAAGTCATTATTCTTATCATAATATTAAGAGTTTGTTGTTGAGTTGAAATTCAGTTTTTACAACTCAATTGGTTAAAATATTAATATACGATTAGAATAGGCTCATTGGATTTTCTGAATAGAAATAAAAATAAATAATAATTGATTATCAATATGTTATGAGCTATTTATTTATTTTTAAAATTGGTATCAAATAGACTATAACAAAAGTTATTTAATCAATTGCTACTTTAGTGCGGTGATTCATATCGGTTATAATAACTCAACTTCAGTCGAATATAGTGATAATGTTGCGGTTAAAACCGCGATCTTAGTCCATTTTAGATCACCATGCTAAAGCAACACTGTAATTAAAAATCTACTTTAAAATTATTATACATCAAAGTAGAATCATTAGCTTGCCAAAAAACTTCACTTCCCTTAGGTCTAATCAAACATTCATCAGCAATGATCTGTTTAGGGTTTTTCAAAAATAAACGATGTGTATAATTAGCTGGTTGAGGCAAAATTTCACCTTCAATTCTGAGCCAGTTTCGATCATAATTATTATACCCCGAAGCATTAAATCCATGTCGAAAAACGACATTCCCTACTGTATCACGAACTTCATAATACAAATTGGCATACAATTCTAAATAATCTGTTTCGATCCAAACACTCACCAACATCGTATCTTGACTAGGAATACTATCATTAAATATATCTAATCCTGTTGCATCATGGACTTGTTTACTCCGTTCTCCAATCCAACTACTTGATATTTTATTCTCCTCTTCTTCAAAGCCATCATACCATAAAAATGAAACAGCCGTATCGGATACATAAACCGTTCTATTATTAACCTTCTTTTCAAATAAGTTAGTTTTATTTTGAAAACGAGTTTGAACTGGCTTTTTATTAGTCAGGAAAGCAGAGAGTGGAATTTTGTAAAAATGAACTAAACCATTAGACGCTAAATATTCTCCTTTGCTCAATAAATATTTTTCTTGCTCATTCGGAACTTGATACTTATCCTCAAAAAATACAGCTAAAAGTGGTTTATCATTAGGAAAATCTTCTAAAACTACTTTTTCAATCAATGAATCACTCAATAATTGTCCTACTTGCATCGCATGTGTAATTGGCGCACGCGCCAAATAAGAATTCACTAATGGCAAATCAATATGATAAGCATACCTAAAACCATAATCGAAAGCAAGTGTCGAATTTAGCATTCCAATTTTTTCTGATCCTCGATGAAAAAACGGTAAAGCAATCATCGCTTGATAATCTTCTTTGGCAAAACCAGCCGCTTTTAATGTATCTAGATAATTGACATTTTTTTGTGCAAAAAAGTTTTCCTTAAAAGAATTTGAATTGTATTGACGAACGTGTTTTAAATAAGCATAATCATTTGCTAACCAAAGCAAGATAATAATAGTCAAAAAACTAATTGAAAGCCCGACCAATTTTTTCTGGCGAAAGCGTTTATAAATCAGAAAAATATAATAACTCGCATAAACTGTAAACACATAAAAGAACGCCCAATTGAAGCGGCCCACCGATCGAAATTGCTTTAATTGAGGTACAAAATCCAAAATCCATTCAAAACCCCAATTAAACGGCTTCCCCATTGAAAACATTAATAAAAGCCCAGCAGACCATAGATAAAGATTTAAACGACGATTAGAAGTAATCCGAAAAATTCGTTTCGGTTGTAATTTTATTAAAAAGAATAAAGCCCGAACCAAAGAGAATAATAAAACTAATGAAGCTACTACACCAACTGAACCATAGCCTTCAAAAGTGCTGGGCTTAATTTTGAAATAATAAGCAATCAATTGCTCAAAGGGCGTATTTATAGGCATGAAAATGCTCTCTGGTGTTGCAATGTAATAGAAAAAACCCCAAGGATTTTTCACTCGTGTCGCCAATTCAGGATCAGTCAAATGAATAAAAATCTGAGCAATAAGAATAGGAATAATTGCCATAAGGAAAAACATGGCTATCGTCGGAAGTTTCGATTTTAAATACTTAATATGATTAATAACATAAACGCCAGTATAAGCCAAAATAAAAAACGAGGCTAGCGGCAAATAATATAAATGAATACCGCCATAAAAAAGAACCGCTAAAATCGTAATAGACATCCAAAGCCATTTTCGTTTTTGGCTATCTTCAAATCGGAGCAAAAAATACCAAACCATTGGCACAACAACTGTTTGCCCAAGTGCTTGATGCGCTACAAAGCGATAAATTTGAGGAGAAAGTGCCGCAATCAATCCTGCAAAAATTAAACTGTACCAACTGGGCAACTTCAATTTTTTGAATATTAGAAATAAAAACATTGCACAAAACCCTACCGAAAACAACATCATCATATTACTTACACCAGAAGTATATTGCGCAACAGGCGCAATATTTCGATTGATCCAACCCATTGTCGTCGCTAAAACAGGCTGGGCATCTGGATAAAATAAATGATCTCCATAAGGATAATTCATTCCAGTAAACCGAATTCCTTGGTCTTTTTTCACATAATGAGAAAAGGCATAAAGGCTTTTTAGCCCGTCTCCTCCTCCTTCTGTTGCAAAACGATTCGGATGAATCATGACATCACCAAATGCCATTGATAGTAATAAGCATCCAAAAATAAAAGCTCCAAGAGGGAATAAACACTTTTTCAATCGTTGCACAATGTTTTTTATTTTAATAAGATCATTCAAAGACAAAAGGAAAATTATTTCACAATATTACTATTAAAAAATGAAAGGGTAGAACTTTATAAAAAGGAATAATCCATAAAATAGGTCAAAAAATGAGGTTTTATGTACTTTTAATTTCATTTTATAAAAAACAAAAGCAGTTTAACGTGTCAATTAAGTCCAAATTTTTATCTTTGCGCCAAATAAAAAGAGCTACATTTTGTCAAGTTTATACATAAAAATTATTTAGTATTGTGCCTATTATCTTTAGGCATATTGTTAAATACAAATACTTATATTACTATATACTTTTAGTTTTTATCTGATTTTCGAAATTTGAGAAACTTCACAAATTAGTGTTTAAATGTATAGTAGTATGATAAATATTATAATGAATCGTTTTTAAATATATTGATGGCTCATAAAAAACAATAATATAAAGGTAATAGCCTTCAATTAGTTAAATTCAAACAAAGCAACTGAATAAAAATATTGTATGCTCAATTTTATCAAAAAAGCTAATGTCCACCAACTCATTGTTTGGGGAATAATAATTCTAGGCACAATAGTATCTGTTTTGCCACCTGACCTACTTTTCTTTAGAGTTGTATCTAAATTTGTGGTACAAATTATGTTTACCTATTTATTTTTAGGTTTACTTTTTTTGTTTTTTAGCGATCAAAGTTCCATGTATGTGAGTTTTATCTGTTGTGGAATTTTATGTCTCTTTTTACGAACACGCTCTCCTTTTTTTGCACCGACACAGCAAGGATCTAATTTTAGTATTGCTACTTTTAATTTGTCATTAAGTGATGATAATTTTGATAGTACCATTAGCACAATTATTAATTCGGGTGCTGATATCATTTCAATTCAGGAAGTCACACCAGATTGGTACGCCTACTTGGATAAAAACCCTTCAATCAAATCACTTTATCCTTATGATACGTCACTAGTGCGAATGGATTTTTATGGTTTAGCTATTTTATCAAAATATCCTTTTGTTAAAATCGACACATTTAATTACAAGCATATTCCCAATTTTATGGGTTGTATTAAACATGATAGCCTAAATCAGGAAATCTATTTTATTACATCCCATACTACGCCTCCTGTAAGTTCTCGTGCTTATGAAAAGATTGATAGTCATTTGAGTAAAATTGCATCAAAGGTATTAGAAATCAAGAAACCGATTATTGCGATGGGCGATTATCAAGTTGTTCCGTGGTCTTCTGAAATCACTCGTTTTAAAACCTTAGCAAAATTAACTGATAGTCGTCGAGATATGCCAACAACCTATTTTCCTCACGACCACATTTTCTATTCTAAAGAATTAGAATGTACTGATTTTAGGTCGATTGGAACAAATAAAACCGTTCATTTAGGCATTCTAGGCACATTTCAAATCAAAGGGCAACCTATGTTTGATACAGAATAGTAAGAATGAAAAAAATTTTACAAGAGCGATGGCAAAGTTTTAAATATGCTTTTCGGGGTATTGGCCTATTATTTAAAACAGAAATACATGGAAAATTTCATATTTTTTTTGCCATCTTCGTAATTATAGCGGGGCTATTTTTCAATATTAATATGACTGAATGGTCGTTAGTTGTAATAACAATTTCGGCAGTAATTGGGGCAGAAGCTTTTAATTCATCAATTGAAAGATTGACTGATTTAGCCTCTCCTGATTATCATCCTTTGGCTAGAGATACCAAAGATTTAGCAGCAGGAGCCGTATTAATTCTTGCAATCGGAGCGGTCATTATAGGATTTATTATATTTTTGCCCAAAGTTTTACATTGGTTGGGCTGGATTTAAACATCTCATCTAGATATTTTTTAGTATAAAATATATTTATGAAAGCATATATTACTATTTTCCTTAAAGGAATGGCAATGGGCATTGCGGAAGTTATTCCGGGTGTATCAGGAGGAACAATCGCCTTTATTACAGGTATTTATGAGCAATTTATTAATGCAATTAAATCTTTCGATCTTTCTTTGTTTAAAACATTAAAAGAATCAGGAATTAGTGGCGTTTGGAAAGCTGTTGATGGTAATTTTCTAACCGCATTACTTGGCGGAATGATTGTTAGTATTTTGTTGTTTGTCAAATTAGTCACTTGGCTAGTTGATCATGAGACCTTATTATTATGGGCATTTTTCTTTGGGTTAATTGTCGCATCAGCTCTTTATGTTGGCAAACAGATTTCTAAATGGAATGTTACTAATATTATAGTCCTTGTATTAGGCGCTGCGGTTGCTTATTATATTACTATTGCAGCTCCTGCTAATGGTAGTGAAAACTTAGGTTTTATATTTCTTTCTGGTGTTATTGCCATCTCTGCTATGCTGCTTCCTGGGCTTTCAGGCAGTTTTATTTTATTAATAATGGGTATGTATTCCATTATTTTGGGTGGTGTAAAAGAATTTGATTTAACAATTATTGCTGTTTTTGGTGCTGGTTGTTTGGTCGGAGTATTGAGTTTTGCACGCGTTTTATCTTGGGCATTTAAGAATTATAGAAACGTCACTTTATCCTTATTAACGGGTTTCATGATTGGTTCACTCAATCGAGTTTGGCCTTGGCAAGAGGTGTTAAAATATCGTACAAATTCTCATGGCGAGCAAGTACCTGCATTTACTAAAAGTATTTTGCCTTCCGATCTTTCCGAATTAGCGCAATCGAACTTACCATTTGGTACAGATGCTCAAATTTTACCTGTTATTGTTTTAATGCTTATCGGATTTGGCGTTGTATTTTTATTAGAAAGAGTATCAAGATAAGCTTATTTAGACTTGTATGACGGCTACTTAATTTACTGCAATGGGCAAATTTAATGTTCTACTTCGTTAAATCACTAGCCGTCGTATAAGCCTATTAATAACATTGTGAAGATGCTTAATTTTCATATATAAGGCATCTTCACAATATTCCTATTTACAAAAAAGCAAAATAACAGTCCTCTCAATTACTTTTTTTGCTTGTTTTGCAACTTTTCTACTTTTTTTTACAAATTTCACAAGTACATTTCTTTATATTCGTACTCTTTAGTAAAATATTACTAATATATTTGTATAGTTATTTCGCAGATGATCGAACAACTATTTTATATTTTATATTTTAACTTTCACTAAATTAATTATTTAGCATGAGAAATTTTTTACTAGTTTTCATGATGGTTCTGTTTGTAGGTGCTAGTGCTTTTGCACAACGTACTGTTACAGGAACTGTTACAGGATCGGATAATGAATCCCTTCCTTTCGCTGGTATTGGCGTAAAAGGCACTACAGTTGGTGTCTCTGCTGACGCTAATGGAAAATATTCAATTTCCGTACCAGAAGGTTCTACCGTTTTAGAATTCACTTACGCAGGTTATAAAACCGAGGAAGTGACACTTGGTGCATCTAATGTTGTTGATGTAACACTTAAAGTTGATGCACTTCAATTAGAAGAAGCGATTGTAGTTGGTTATGGTTCTCAAAAGAGAAAAGACGTAACAGCTTCTATTACCTCTGTTGGAGGTGATGAGATCGCTGGTTTACCTGTTGCAGGTGTAGATCAAGCTCTTCAAGGAAAAGTTGCTGGTTTGGTAGTTACATCTAATAATGGTCAGCCAGGTGGTGGTATTTCTGTTCGTATTCGTGGTAATTCTTCGATTAATGCAGGAAATGAGCCTTTATATGTTGTTGATGGAATTCCTCTTATTTCAGGTGACTTCTCTCAAGGAGAATATGGTGGTATGGATTTTAATGCAATTTCAGACTTAAATCCTAATGATATTGAGTCTATTCAAGTATTGAAAGATGCTGCTGCTTCTGCTATTTATGGTTCGCGTGGTTCTAATGGAGTTGTTTTGATTACAACAAAACGTGGTTCTGCTGGTGGTTCTAGAATTAACTTTAGCGCAAGCTATGGTTTCCAAACAGAATTGAAGCGCTATGACATGTTAAGTGGTGAGCAATTTCAAGAGATTCATAATGAAGCTCGTGGTCGAGATTTCACTACACACCCTTGGAATGGAGAAAATACTGACTTCATGGATTTAGTTATCCAAAACGGTGCGGACGCACCTGTATCTAGTTATGACTTATCTATTCAAGGTGGTGATTTAAAAACCAAATATTTCTTTGGTGGTTCTCTTTTTGATCAATCAGGTACAATCATTGGTCAAAAATACAATCGTCTTTCTGCTCGTTTAAACTTAGATCATCAAGCATCTGAGAAATTATCTTTCGGAGTAAGTGTAAACATGACACGTTCTAAAACTAATGTTGTCAAATCTGATAATAATATCTATGGTGCATTGTCTTTGGCAATCTTACAGCCTAGTAATGTAAAAGCTTATACTGATGATGGATCTTATGACTTCAGTGGAATGATTTTCGATCACCCTGTTGCTACAGCATTAGAAAAAGACCTTAACATATTAACTTATCGTACATTAGGAAATTTCTTTGTTCGTTATAATCTAATGAATAATCTTTCTTTCCAAACGAAGTTTGGTGTTGATCAAGTAAATTTCTCTGAGCGTAACTATGTACCTTCTATTACTGCAGAGGGAGCTGGTTCTAATGGAGCAGGTGATTATTACGCATCTCGTGCTACTCGTTTTGTTAATCAAAATACATTAACATACAAAAATACATTTGGAGATTTATTCTTCGACGCTTTAGCTGGTATTGATTATGAGAACTATACTTCATTTAGTTCTACTATGTCTGGTACTAACTTTCCTAGTGCTGACTTCCGTTATATCACTTCTGCTGCTGATATTTCTGCTGCGACAGATAATGAAACGGAAAATCGTTTGTTATCTTACTATACTCGTTTGAATTTCAATTTGTCTGACAAATATTTATTAGCTGCTACTTTCCGTGCAGATGGTTCTTCTAAATTTGGAGACAACAATAAATTCGGTTATTTCCCATCAGTTTCTGCTGCTTGGAATGTATCTAATGAAGATTTCATGCAAGATGTAAGTTTCTTTAATGACTTAAAAGCGCGTGTTAGTTATGGTATCACTGGTAATCAAGCAGGTATTGGTAACTTTGCTTCTGCTGGTTTAGCGTTTGGTGGTCGTAACTATGGTTCTGGTTCTGGTGTAGCTTCTACTCAATTACCTAATCCAGATTTACGTTGGGAAAGAACAGCTGAATTTAATATCGGTTTAGATGCAGCTTTCGCTAAAGAAAGAATTTCTCTTTCTTTTGATTTTTATGACAAAAACACGAATGATTTATTATTAGATCGTCCTTTACCTGGTTCTTCTGGTTTTACTTCAATTACTCAGAATGTAGGTAAAATGAATAATACTGGTGTTGAATTTGCTTTAACAACAGTTAACTTCAAAGGTGATTTCAGTTGGACAACTAGTTTCCAAATTGCTCGTAACATTAATACAGTTGTAGAATTGTATGATGGTCAAGGATTTGGTGCAGGTTTCATTAATAGAATTGATGAAGGAATGCCTTTAGGTTATTTCTATACATGGGATGTAGCAGATAATGTGATTAACCCAGATAATGGTGATGTAGAATATATTGATCAAAATGGTGATAATAATATCACAGCTGATGATAATGTAATGGTTGGTAATCCTTTCCCTGATTTCACAGGTGGTTTGACTAACAACCTTTCTTATAAAGGTGTAGAATTATCTTTCTTCTTCCGTTTTGTTTCTGGAAATGAAGTATATAATGCTACTCGTCGTTTCAATGAAGATGGTTTAAGAAGAGGTTTCAATAATACAACTGCAATATTAGACAGATGGCAAAGCCCAGGTGATGTAACTACTGTTCCTGTTGTAGCTGGTTTAGGTGGACCAAACGGTGGTAGAAATAATGCTGCTTCTGCTCGTTTTGTAGAAGATGGTTCTTTCATTAGATTACAGTCTTTGACTTTAAGCTATAACTTACCAAAAGATATATTAGCTAAAATCAATGTAAGCAACTTGAAAGTATTCTTTGCTGGTAATTACTTATGGACTTTAAGTAATTATAGTGGTCTTGATCCTGAGGTTAACTTTGGTGGTACATCTAACTTAACTTTGGGTTCTGATTTCTTAACTCAAGGATTGAGTAGAACGGTTCGTTTCGGTCTTAATGCTTCTTTCTAACCAAAATTGATTGAAGTAGCATAGGCTAAAACGCCTATTTAATTTTTGTTTATATTTAAAAATTAAAGGAAATAATGAGAAATAATATCTTATATATATTCTTGACGCTTAGTATCGCTTTCACTTCTTGTGAAGATGTACTTCAAGTTTCACCTAGAGATGCTGTTGATGCCTCTCAATTAATTACAAATGCCAATAGTGCAGGTGTTGCTATTAATGGTATGTATGACCAACTTCAAGATGATGATATCTTTGGTTTGCACTATATGATGATGCCAGATCTATTATCTGATAATATGCTTCATAGTGGTACTTTTACTTCTTATCGTGAAATGGATGATAACGATATGTTAGCTGGTAATGTTGATGTTGGTACTACTTGGGATGAAATGTATGAAGCAATTTATCGTGCTAACTTAATCATTGATTTATTACCTAATGTAGATGATCCAGCTTTAGCATCATTAAAAGCTGGTTATATTGGCGAGGCTAAATTCGTTCGTGCTATTACTTATTTTCACTTAGTTCGTTTATTTGGTGATCTGCCTTTAATCACAACACCAACTAAAGATTTAGCTAGTGTTGATATAGCTCGTAGTTCTGAAAGTGACGTAATAGCTCAGATCATTAGTGATTTGACAGATGCTGTTGCTGGATTAGCTGATGGTGGTAGTGTTACTAGAGCTTCTAAAGGTGCAGCTAATGCATTCTTAGCAAAAGTTCAACTTTGGAAAGGAGATCACGCAGCTGCATTAGCAGCAGCTAATGCTGTTACAGGTTATTCTTTAGAATCAGATTATGCAAGTCTTTACGCTACTGGTGGTGGTGGTTCAGAAGCAATCTTCCGTGTTGAATTTAATACAGTAGATGCTAACTCAATTTCATTCTGGTACTGGGACAAGCCTGCTGGTCGTCACGAGTTTGCACCAACAGATGACTTAATGAATGCTTATGAAACTGGTGATTTGCGTCAAGCAGCTTCTTATACTACTGCTACTGGTGGTGGTGGAACTCATTATGTAACAAAATATAATGATTTCGCAACGGGTACAGATAAGCCTTATGGTATTCGTTATGCTGATGTTTTATTGTTGAAAGCAGAGGCTGCCGCTCGTGGTGGTGATTATGCAACTGCTACAACAGCGATAAACGAAGTTCGTACTAGAGCTGGTTTGGCTGATATAACTCTTGATGCTAGTAACTTTGAAACAGCTATTCTTCAAGAAAGAAGAGTAGAATTAGCATTTGAAGGTGATCGTTGGTTCGATTTACGTCGTACAGGTAAAGTAACTGATTATTTAACAGCTCAAGGAAGAGTAGCTGATAAGCAACTATTACCTATTCCTCAAAGTGAGATGGATACTAATCCTTCTATGACACAAAATACTAGTTACTAATCTATTTTTAGTATAGATTTGAAACTATGTTTTTAAAAAAAGAGCAATCACAGTAATAAGCTGTGATTGCTCTTTTTTTATATTTCAGGGCTACACAAATATCAATTAATTACGAATAATTAATAGTCAACGACCAATAAAAACACACAAATACCTATTAAACAGTCAATTATACATTATTTTAAATTAAAATGTTTTATTTATACATTTTTTTAACTCTTTTATACAATTTTAAAATATAAATTTATATTTTTACATATATACAAAAAAACAATTTTTTCCTAATCCCGTCTTTTTAATAAAAAGGCATTAACTAACCGCTTATGCAAAATAAGTATTTTACACTACTAAAGCTTCTATGCTTAACATTCATTATCTCTTCTTTTACTTATTCCGCCACTGCTCAAACTCTTGTTCTCAAAGGTAAAGCTATTGATAGCAAAACTTTTGAGCCACTTATTGGAGCAAGTGTTTTTGTAAAAGAAACGATCAATGGTGCTATTACAGATGGAAATGGTGAGTTCTCAGTCTTTGTGAATCGATCAATTCCCTTTACAATTAGTGTTTCCTATACAGGGTATAAAACCCAAGAAATAGAAATTACTGATAAGAACAAGGATAATGTTATTACAGTCAATTTGGAGGAAGGTATCGACTTTAACGAGGTCGTTGTCTCTGCTTCAAGAAGACAAGAAAAAGCTTTAGATGCTCCTGCTGCTATTAACTTAATTGACAGCAGACAACTAGAAAACGATGTTACAGCTACGCCTGTATTTGCTTTAAGAAATGCAACAGGGGTTGAAGTGGCTCAAAATGGTGTTTCTTCTGGACATATTAATCTAAGAGGTCGAGTTGCTGCTTATCAATCAGAAACCTTTGTTATTGCCGATTATCGAAATGTTACTTTACCAAGTCTTGGTGCTATTCAATATGGTCAACAGCCTTTAGATGCGATTGATTTGGATCGTGTTGAGGTCGTTAGAGGTCCTGGAGGTGCATTATATGGGCCTGGTGTTGAAGCTGGAGTTGTCCACTTTATTTCTAAAAGTCCATTCAAGCATAAAGGAACTTCTATCAGTTTAGCTGGAGGTAATCAAAGTCAAGTACAAGTAGCTTTCCGTCATGCAAATACTTCTTTTGACAAAAAGTTCGGCTATAAAATCACGGGTTTTTATCGTTCTGCTCAAGAATTTCAGCCAGATAGTAGTAATACAAGATTACTTGCACAAAATGCTGCTTATCCTGATACAGTACGTAGTTCTCTTGATGGTTCTTTTATTACAGATGAAGTATTGGATTACAATATTATGAACTTAGGAATTAATGTATCAGCAGAATACAAATTTTCCCAAAACACCTCTCTAATCGGTACTGCAGGTTATGGACAAAGTAATCAAATCATTCGAGTAGCTCAAGGAGATGGTTATATAAAAGCTGGTCGTCCTTTTGCTCAATTAAGATACCAATCTGGAAAATTCTTCGCTCAAGCATTTTGGTCTAGACAAATGGGAGGTGATAGAACAACTTGGTTATACGGAACAGGTAGAACGCTTATTACAGAAATTGATCAGGTAGAAGGACAAGTTCAATATAGTATGAACTTAACTGAAGATAAATTAAATTTAACTTTTGGAGCAGATTATCGTGATAACTTTATTAGTACAGAAGGTACATTGAATGGTCGTTATGAAGATGAAGATGCATATCGTATCTATGGTGCTTATGCACAAGGAAAATTAATTGTTTCTCCTAAAATTGACTTTATTGGTGCAGTTCGTGTAGATAGATTTACAGCTTTAGATCAAACAGCAATATCTCCAAGATTTGCATTAATCATGAAGCCTGCTCA
This sequence comes from uncultured Saprospiraceae bacterium, assembly GCA_937125475.1. Classification (GTDB taxonomy): domain Bacteria; phylum Bacteroidota; class Bacteroidia; order Chitinophagales; family Saprospiraceae; genus CAKZLL01. The sequence goes on from CAKZLL010000438.1 coordinate 13,136, forward strand.
AAATCATACGCTTCGTTTAACATGGAATCAAGCGGCTGGTGCGCCTGTATCACTTAATGTACATGGTGATTTTGCAGCAGCTGATAGAGGAGCATTCCTTGTTTGGGTCAATGCAGGTATTAATCCATTGACTTATGACAAATCAGAAGTATATAGTTTTATTACAAAAACTAACTTTGCTGATAAAAACTTTCCATTACAAGTAGCTTATGGTGCTGCTACTCAAGGACTTGCTGCATCAGGACAATTACCTGCTGCTTTAGTTTCTTATTTATCAAGTGAGTTGACAAATGTTAATGGTTCTACTTTAGGAGCGGCGACAAGTACGCCACTTTCAAGACAGCCATTGCAAATGTCACAAACTCAAATGTTTGAATTTGGTTATAATGGTGTTATTAGTGACAAATTATCTTACTCATTGGATGTATTTTATAATAGTCGTACTAATAATTTAACACCGATCACTGTTGGTTCTCCTTTAATCGTTTATCCAACTGCTGGTGGTGATTTAGCTACGGCTGTTGCTGGAACTTTAAATGCTGATTCTTTAGCACAATTTGGTCTTACTCCTGCTGATGTCGGAGCACTTTATCAAACAGCTATTGAATCATTAACAGGAAATGCTACCACAGGACTAAATCCTTTAGGTTTAATTAGTGCAGATCAATCTCCTACTGGCAAAACATTAGATGCTTCTTTTTATAATATTGAAAGAATTGATTACCTAGGTATTGATATTGGTGCTAAGTATTATATCTCTAATGATTTTTCTGTTTTTGCTAATTATTCTTGGTTAAGCCAACATTATTGGGAAGATGCTAAATTAAGTGGTTTAGAGTTAACGACACCATTTTCATTAAATATTCCTGAAAATAGAGCAAGAGCTGGTATTAATTACTTACCTGTTTCTGGTTTTAATGCTAATGCAGCAGTAAGATATACTAGTGCTTGGAAAAGTGTAAATAGTTATTGGACAGGTGATGTTCCTTCTTCTACTATCGTTGATTTGGGTGTAGGTTATGCCTTTACTTCTGGTTTGAGAATTAATGTTACTGCAACAAATTTATTCAACGCTAACTATCAACCTATCGCTGGAGCTAATTCTATCGGTCGTTTGATTTTGGCAAAAGTTGCTTATACTTTTAAAAACAAGTAACAATCTAATTAATTAGATTCTAAAAAAACCTGCTAACAATTTGATTGTTAGCAGGTTTTTTGTTGTTGAATAACCGATTAAACAATGAATCCGACAAATCACTATATTAGCATCGCAATTCTAATAAATTATTTTTAGATTGCTTAATCACTACAAGATTCATTACCACGATTCCATTTTTTAAACAAAACTTGAGCATGAAAAAAAATTTATTTCTTTTAATCACACTTTGGGGCTTATCTATTTCTCAACTCCTTGCCCAACATCAGCACGGACAGCAGTACCCTATTTTTAAAAATGAAAATGCTTTCGCTTCTAATTTAGTTGAAAAAGCAGTTTTATTTTCATTAGATCCAACCGAATACAAACAACTTTTGGCAGATCGCCCCAATCATTTAACTTTAAATATACCTTATGCCGCAGGTGAATTTTTCACAGTAGAGTTAGAAACTAATAAAATTTTATCTGATAATTTTGTCACAACAGCCATGATTGATGGGCAAGAAAAAAACATTGATTATCAACCTGGTTTATATTATAAAGGAAAAATCCACGGGCAAAGCTCGACTGTTGCGATTAGTTTTTTTGAAAATGAAATCATCGGTATTATTGGAACGGATTACGGCAATTTTGTAATCGGAGCTTATCAACCTGACGAAACAATAGATGCTTCTACCCATATTATTTACAATGATGCCAATCTTCTTATTCAAAATAATTTCGAATGCCATACAGATGATAATCTAACCAATAGTCTACCGACTCCACCTTCATCATTCTTTTCTGCTCCTAATAATTATGGGCCAGTAGAGATTTATTTTGAAGCAGATCATCAATTATATTTAGACAAAAATTCCAATACGGCGGCTGTTAATAATTACATTACTGGTTTTTTTAATGTAGTTTCGACGCTTTATAGTAATGATTCAATCGACTTGCTGATCTCTCAAACGATGATTTGGACAAGCGCTGATCCTTATCCTAGCACTTCTTCCACAGCAGCATTAAATGCTTTTGCTACCGCTAAACAAAATACAATCAATGGTGATTTAGGGCATTTTATTTCTTCTGTTAATGCAGGAAACGGCGGTCTTGCTTGGAAAAATGTCTTATGCGCTGTTTATGATCCAAATAATCTTTCTGGTCCTTATGCTTATAGTAATATCGGCACATCTTATAGCACGCTTCCGACTTACTCATGGACAGTTATGGTCGTTTCTCACGAATTAGGACACAATATTGCTTCTCCACACACACATGCTTGTGCATGGAATGGCAATAATACTCAAATAGATGATTGTGGTAATGTTCATTCTACAAGTAATAATGTCGACGATGATAATGATGGAACGACTGATGAGTTAGATGAAGCAGAAGGAGGCGCGTGTTTTACAATAGCTAATCCAATTGTTCCAGCAACAGGAGGTACTGTAATGAGTTATTGTCATTTAAACGCTGTTGGAATTAATATCAATGCAGGATTTAATCCGCAAGTTGCGACTGTTCTGAAAAATGCAATATTAGCCGCTTCTTGTATTGCTGCTAAGCCTTATTGTGGCTCTCAAGGACAAAGTACAAACGATGAGTGGATTGAAAATTTCACACTTGCAACCATTAATAATACATCTGGAAATAACAGTGGATATAGGTATTTTAGTGATTTATCTACTAATCTAGTTCCAGGTAGTGTCAATCCTATTTCAATTACTCCTGGTTATTCAGGAGCTGCTTATAATGAATATTTTAAAATTTGGATTGATTTTAATCAAGATGATGATTTTAATGATGCTGGAGAAGAGGTCTTTAGTGCTGGTCCTGTAACAGCTACTGTCACTGGAAATATCACGATTCCCCTCACTACTACAACTGGCTCAACTCGCCTACGTGTTTCTATGAAATATAACAGCCTTCCTGATACTTGTGATAATTTTAATTTTGGTGAAGTAGAAGATTATGTTGTTAATATTGGTAATGGGGCTTTGACTTTTGTTAATTCCTCAATTACGAATGCCTCCTGTAATGGAAGTAGCAATGGTGCTATTAATGTTAATATTTCAGGTGGAACAGCCCCATTTTCTTATAGCTGGAGTAATAACGCCACTACTCAAAATATATCAAATATTACCGCTGGTACTTATTCTTGTATCATTACTGATGCTAATAATGTCAGTGTTAATACTGGAAATATAACCATTACAGAACCAAGTCTGATTCTGCCTAATGTTACAAATGGTCATCCTTTATGCAGTTATAATTTGGGTACAGCTATTGCAACGCCTAGTGGCGGAGCAGGAAATTATTCTTACGCCTGGAATACCACTACTGCCACAACAGCCACAATAACTAATCTCGCAGCAGGTATGCACACCGTAACAGTAACGGATCAAGATGGATGTACCGCTACTCAAACGGTTTCTATCAACCTCCCTCCTTCTCCTATTGCATCAAGCGCAAATATTACCAATGTCGTTTGTAATGGAGGAAATACTGGATCAATCAACCTTTCTTTAACCAATGCAATAGGCAATCCGACTTATACTTGGAGCAATCAATCAACTTCCGAAGATCCAACAGGATTGATAGCAGGAAATTATATTGTGACGATAACCGACAGTAATGGATGTACGCATTCTAATAACTTTAATATCACTGAACCTGCGGCTATTGTTGTGTCAGTAGTTGCTACTCAGCCGCTTTGTAATAATACTACTGGAAGTCTTTTAGCAAATGCAAGTGGTGGAGCAGGAAGTTTCTCTTATAATTGGAGCAATAATTTAGGTACTGCTGCTACGATTTCCAATGTCAATAATGGTACTTATACGGTTACAATTACTGATGCGAGTAACTGTACACAAACTGCCTCAAATACCATTATTTCCCCTCCTGCTATTTCAGTTACTGGTGCTCCTATGGATGTTTTATGCTTTGGGGATGCGAATGGAAGTATTAATATTTCAACGATAAATACCCAAGGTACAACAACTTACGCTTGGAGTAACATGACTAATTCAGCCAATCCAACGAATTTAACAGCAGGTTCTTATATCGTTACAGTTACAGATAGTAATGGATGTACAGGTATCAATTCTTTCACAGTTGGTTCACCTACTCAACTCAATTCAACTATTTCTGCTACTCAGCCGCTTTGTAATACAGATTTGGGAACTGCTACAATTACTCCTTCTGGTGGAATAGCTGGCTATTCCTATCTTTGGTCAAATAATGCGACAAGTGCATCAGTTTCTAATTTAGCAAATGGAACAGCTACCGTCACAATTACTGATGCCAATAACTGTACAACAACTAATTCAACGACAATCACTCAACCGCCTTTACTTCAATTTTCTACCGCAATTACCAATGCTTGTAATAATAATGATGGCGCAATTAGTGTTACACCAACAGGAGGAATACCGCCTTATGTCATTTCGCCAAACAATTTAACTAATCTCGCACCAGGAAATTACAATGTTTCGGTAACTGATGCCAATAACTGCCCAACTACTAGTCAATCAATTAATCTAGTGGGTTCACCTGTTGCGGCATTTGATACCTCTATAATAGACCGTAGTGTTAGTTTAACAAATCAATCACAATTT
>CAKZLL010000439.1 GCA_937125475.1 uncultured Saprospiraceae bacterium
CCAAAAAATAAGATTTTTCAGATCCAAAGTGGAGGTAGTTGGGGATTGGCTCAGTATAATAAAGGGGTGATTGTAGAACCAAAATACCTAAGAATTCAGGCAATAGAGGCGGATAGTTTTGCTTTAATATTGGATCATAATAAGCAAGTAGGTATTTTAAATCACTTAGGTGAAATCGTAGTTGAAGCCAAGTATAGCCGAATTCAGAAAGAAAATGGGTTGTATCGAGCGTATAAAAATCGAGCAGTAGATGAATATCGTTCGACAAGTGTTGGAAAATTAGAATTGGTTCGTGCCTTAAAAAACGTTTTTACAATTAGAGCAGGTTATTCTAATTCTTCTAGTCCTTCGCCGAATTTTTCTCGAAGTTTTTCTAATAATAATAATGTACGTTGGTCTCGTTTTGTTAGAAAAGACCAATCCAATCGAAATAATTTAGCAATTAATATTAAGGAACGATCTATAAATCAGGGCAAGGAAAAATATAAAGGCTTGATTGATGCAACGACTAAAGAGGTTATTTTGCCACATCGTTATCGTTCTATTATTCGGAAACATGGGACGAGTATTTCGTTTTTAATGAATAAAGTAACAACCGAGGAAGTGCGTTTTGAAGAAATTTGCCCGACGGTTTTGGATTATCAATTGAGTATTTTTGATGAGCGTACCCGCAAATTTATTCATCCCGAAATCGTTTGTATTCGTTATCAAGATTATGATAAAAGTAATTATGCAGCGTTTGTCCGAAATGATGGGACATTTGGTTTGTTATCCAAAAATGGCGAAATTTTAAAAGATAAAACAGGTGAGGAATTACAAGCGACTTTTATTGATATTTATGTGAATAATTGGGCTAGAATTTATCAAGATGGTCAGTTGAAAAGTAGAGAATGGAATAATTATGCAATAAATACACTAGGAAATTGGAAAGGTATTCTTTCGCCTTTTCATATAGAAAATAGCAGTGATAATAATATTTCAAGTTGTATTTATGAGTTAGAAAAAGGACACTGGACTTATATTGATACTTCGGGACAGAGGATGAATGGATTAAAATTTGTTGCGGCAAAATCTTTTTATGACCATTTGGCAATAGCTGAAACAGAGGAAGGAATGGGCGTTATTGACGAACAAAAAAAGATTATTTACCCTTTTGAGTATGCTAATATTAGCCTTGAAAATTATTTTGATAAAGAATTCTTTTCTCTTATAAAGAAAAACACTCAGCCCGTTTATTTGGATAATTCGGGGATTGTTATTCCTGAATTAACGATTTATACCAGAGTTGAAGCATTTCATGATGGATTAGCATTGGTTAAAAAAGGAAAATTATTTGGTTTTATTAATGAAAAATATGAAGAAGTTATTCCTTGTAATTTCATTTATGCACGAAGTTTCCATAAAGGCTATGCGGCAGTTTTTAAGAAAAAACAGTGGCATTTTATAGATACTTTGGGACAAGTAATCGTCTCAGTTAATGAGAATGTTCGAGAAGTTGGTGATATGAATTCGGGAATGGCTTGGTTCAAAATTGGAGATAAATATGGTTATGCCAGCCTTGATGATCCTTTAGCTATTTATCCTAAATTTGCGTCAGCTAGTGATTTTCAGAATGATGCTGCGACAGTAGATTACAAAGGAAAGTATGGAATTATTAATAAAGACGGAGAGTTTGTTTTTAAACCAACACTTAAAAAATTGAAACCTTTCAATGAGTTTGGTGTGGCTGCGTACAAAAAAAATGACAGTCCACATTGGGGCTTAATTAGCACAAATGGCGATTTTATTATAGATCCCAAATATGCTTTTATAGGCAAGTTTCAAAGTGGTTTTGCTAAAGTAAGGCGCGGTTATTTTTATGGTGTGATTAATGCAAAAGGAGAAGAAATTATACCTTTGAAGCATAAAGAGATTGGTTTTTTATCTGAAGGCTTAATGCGAATTCGATCAAATTATACAAAATGGCAATATTATAATATGAAAAATGAAATCGCCATATCAGGAAAATTTGATGAAGCAGAGGATTTTAAAAATGGGACTGCGGTTGTCGTAAATGGAAAACCTAGAACCAAGGCGAAATCGGTGCTTAATAAGAAAGGCGATCTCATTCATCCTTCACCCAATGACAAGACGTTTGTTTTTTATCCCGAAGG
>CAKZLL010000440.1 GCA_937125475.1 uncultured Saprospiraceae bacterium
AAGAAGTCGAAAAAAATCCAATAAAAGATAAAATAAAAGCCCACATTTCCATTTTTAATGAAAAATACGGATTGATAGAAGTAGTAGAATGGTTAAAATATCTCCGTTTTCAACAACTAGAAGGAAAACCTGAAGGTCAAATCCTAACTTCTTTAAAAGAATTATTAAATACTAGTGATTTATTACCTAATGGAGTAAAACTTCACGAAGTTAATTCTGATCAAGTATTATTTATCAATGAAGAGAAACTGATTATAGATATTTATGATTTAAGTGACGGTTATAGAACTATTCTTTCAACTGTATTTGATATTATACATAAAATGTATTTTAGAAATAATATTGATTACCTTTTTCAAAAAAATGAACAAGGCGAACTTATCATTAATAACTCAGGAGTTATTCTTATTGACGAAATAGACGCGCATCTTCATCCTACTTGGCAAGCTAAAATAGGCGATTGGTTTACTAAATACTTTCCTAATATTCAATTTATTGTTACGACACACAGCCCAATTATTTGCCGAGCAGCAGCTAAAGGAACAATCTGGAAATTAGAAAATAACAATGAAACTAATCAAGCTAGACAAATTACTGGTTTAGAGAAGAAGAGATTAGTATATGGAAATATCCTTGATGCATTAGGAACAGAAGCTTTTGGGAGAGTAGCTAGTTCAGAAGCTTCTGAACGACTTAAAGAAGAAATGGGGGCATTATTTATGAAATCTGTAAGAGGAAGAACTACAGAGGGCGAAGAGGAAAGATTGAGAGAATTACAAAGTATTTTACCTACTGAAAAAGTCTAATTTTAATGGAATAATGATACAATTACAAAATTTATCCCTTGACAAGAAATATTTAGATCAATTAAAAAAAACACAAGATGAAATTAATAAAGAAACAACATACGAAGCTCAAATAGGTAAAGCCGAAGATTTTTGGAAAAGCCGAAAGAACAACAAAGCATTTGCAAAAATCAAAGAATTATTGACAAAAATGTGTTCTGGTGTTCAAAGATGTTGTTATTGTGAAGATTCTCGTGCAGATGAAATTGAACATTTTAAACCAAAAGTGATTTTTCCAGAAAATTGTTTTGATTGGGATAATTACCTCTATGCTTGTGGTATTTGTAATGGTCCTAAAAACAACAAATTTGCTATTTTTAGAGAAACGGACAATGAGTTTCAAGATATTACACCGCCTCATCCCTCAAAACGCGGAAGTGAATATATTCCAACTCGACCACCAGAAGGCGATCCAGCTTTAATCAATCCGAGAATTTCAAACCCTATGGATTTTATGGAATTAGATATTATTAATACATTCAAGTTCTCACCTATAAGTGAAGACAAAACTTCGCAAGCTTATCAAATGGCAATCTATACGATTGAAACACTTGGTTTAAATGATAGAGCGGATATGCCCAAAGCTAGAAGGAATGCGTTTAATGATTATTTTTCTCGTTTTTATTATTATAATGGTGAAAAAGTAAATAATGCTGATGCTACTCAATTACAAAAATTGCAAGAATGTATTTTAAAAAATAGGCATCCAACAGTTTGGAAAGAAATGATTAGATGGTATAATGACCCAAATTTAAACAAGGGATTAGAAAAACATTGCAACAGTTTATATGTGTTATTTAAAAATAACCCAGAAGTACTTAATTGGTAAATAATTATTTGAGGATTTAGCTCTTAAACAATTTCATCAAATCTTCTGCGCCTTGAAACGGAGATAACTCCTCCGCTAATATTTTTTCTTCGGTGATTTTGAGTGCGGCTTTAATGGTAGGATTATCGTAGAAAAGCTGTTTGAGTTGGTTTTGAATGGTTTCGTGAAGCCAATAAGCAGCTTGTGATTTTCTATTTTTAATGAAAAAATTATTCTCTTTGGTTAGTTTTTTAAATAAAACGAGTTGTTTCCAAATTTCTTCCATCCCGATATTGGCTAAACCAGAACAGGTCGTGACTTTCGGAATCCATTGGCTTTCTTGAGGTGGTAAAAGATGAAGCGCGTTTCTGTAAGCACTTTTGGATTGCTTGGCTTTTGTTGCGTTTTCTCCATCCGCTTTATTGATTGCGATCAAATCTGCCATTTCAACAATGCCTTTTTTTATGCCTTGCAACTCATCGCCTCCACCTGGCAAAAGTAATAATAAGAAAAAATCGACCATAGAATGCACCGCAATTTCGGATTGACCAACACCAACAGTTTCAATAATAATCAAATCAAAACCTGCTGCTTCGCAAAGAATAATCGTTTCGCGCGTTTTTCGAGCTACACCACCCAATGAATTTCCAGCAGGAGAAGGACGAATAAAAGCCTTGGAATGAGTTGATAAATGCATCATCCTAGTTTTATCACCTAAAATACTGCCTTTACTAATTTGGCTAGTCGGATCGACCGCCAATACTGCGATTTGTTTATTTTCTTGAATGGCAAATTGTCCGAAAGTTTCTATAAAAGTACTTTTGCCCACGCCAGGAGAGCCAGTAATTCCGAGCCTAAAAGCATTCCCAGAATGCGGCAAACAAAGATTGATGATTGCTTGTGCTTTGGTTTGATGAGCAGGTTTAGTGCTTTCGATTAAAGTAATGGCTTTACTCAACATCAGGCGATTCCCTGCCAAAATACCTTGAACTATTGTATCAACGCTTAGTACTTTTTTCCGTTTCCGAACAAACGAAGTATTGATACTTTTAGGAGTTGCAACGCCTTTATTTATTTGTGGAGTAGTTTTTTTTATCATCTCAAATTCTATGTTTATCCGTTTTTATACCACTTTCACCATTTCAAAGATTACGTTAAATAGGTCAGAGTTTACGTTAAATTTCTCAAATGCCGCGTTGGCTCGTTTTGGCTTTTATAAAAGTGACCAAGTTCCTATCTTGCAAGTGTAAAGTTAATCAAAAGAGATTAAGTAGTTCATAAAAACAAAAGATCTGTTTTAAAAAACTAACATAAAGTTGACAATAAATGTAGCAGCGTTATTAGTTGGTAATTGGTAAATTTTGTATTGTTTAATTGATTTCAGGCTCTCTCTCTATTATATCACCGATTACCTACTAATAACGTGACGTTACATAAAAATATAGAACACACACAAATTTAAAACGTTTTTGAGTAAAGTAGTAATTTTAAATTACAATTTGAAGACACCTAAAACCCCCATTTAAACATAAAAAGGAAGTAAGTATTTTAGTTTTGTTTAGCTATTAAGACCCAATCCCGCTTCGGCGGGATTCCATTTTTGATTTTCAATTTATGCTGCTAAAGTCGTTCTCGGGTCGAGAACGACTTTTTTTATTAAGGTATGAACCCAGCTACAACTAATTAATATTTTGGTAATGTAACGATAAAGGTTGAGCCTTCTCCTACCTTAGATTCTAAATCTATAGTTCCTTCTAGCGCTTCTACTAATTTTTTGACCATAGTCAAACCAATTCCAGCACCTTGATTAGATTGATTAGGATTGAGGCGTTTAAATTTTTCAAAAATCCTTTCAAAAGCATTTTCTTCAATTCCCACACCATTATCAATTACTTTAAAAATATGTCTCTTATTTTTGACCTCATAGTTAATTTGAACTATTGGTGTTTTGGACATATTATAAGTAATTCCATTGGTAATCAAATGCTGAAAAATGAGGCGTAAATATCGCTCATTCGACATCATTTGATTAGGTAAATTAGAAGGGAAAACGATTTCTGCTTTCTGTTGATGGATGAGATCGGCCATCGTTTCATTTAATCGCTCGATAGCAATGAGTGGAGAAAATACTTCTAAATTCGTATGATCATCATCATCGAGTTTAGAAAAATCTAAAATACTAGATAAGATATCATTCATCTGTTTAGCTCCTTTTAAAACAAAACGAGAATACTCAATCAAGGCTTTATCTTCATTTTTATTTTTCAATTTTTTATTTAAAAGCCCTGCGAAACTCATTATATTTCTCATGTTTTGTTTAAAATCATGAGAAGCAAGGTATTCAAAATTCTGCAATTCATTATTTAATTGATTGACCGTATGAGTAGTCTCTTTTCTTTCTGAAGCTAAACTTGCTTTGTTTTTTTCATTACGAAAATAATATTTAAATGAAAATATAATCGTAAAAATGGTCAAGCATCCAACTATTAATAAGAGAAGACTTAAATTAAAATTGTCTTTTGTTAACTCTTCATTTTCAGTTATTTGTGCTGTTGTTGTTGTTGCTAATCGTTTTTCTAGAATGCTAATGCGTTGATTTTTTTGTTTAGCCAAAGCTGAATCTGTGGCTTGATGATACTTTTCATGATAATCTAATGCTGTTTTATAATCATTTTGTTTAGTGTGTAATTCTACAAAAAGTTGATAAATATTAGCTTCTTCACTCTGAATTTTTAAATCATGAATGAATGCCAAAGCATTAGTCAATTGCTCTTTAGAGTCTACAAATTTATTTAGTTTTAAATGAACTGCACCAAGGCATTTATAATTGTGCGCTCTCGAAAAATTATCATTTTGTTTCTCTGCATCTGTTAAACCATCATTACAATATTTGAGCGCCTTATCATAAGCACCAACTAAATAATAAACCCATCCAAGATTAGTTTTACTCACCGTTGAATTGTAAATATCATTGGTTGCTTCTGCAAAAGAAAGTGCTTTCAAATTATAGTCAATCGCAGTATTATAATCTTTTAAACCATGATAAGCCACACCTAATAAAATATAAGCTCGGATAAGGCTTTTGGTGTGTTTGATTGTATTTTTCTGATAAGTTGGTAAGGCTTTCTCTATTAATGGAATAGCGATTTTGTAGGATTCTCTTTGGCATTCCATCATACCGACTGCGGTATAACTATCTGCAACCCAGATAGGATCATTGATGTTTTTAAAAATATCTAAACCTTTGTAAATGTATTCAGTAGCTTTATCATATTGACTAGTGAAAGAGTAAACTTTTCCTGTGGTATGATACGTTTTAGCGAGTTCAAACGGCTTATTATCACCTTTGAAAATCTTACTTGCCTTTTCACTTTTAGAAAGTGCTTCATCCATATTACCAATATAATAATGAGCGACGAGCATTTGATAATTAGCTTGCCCTTCTCCTTTTTTATAGCTGATTTTTTGTGAAATAGACTCGGCTTGTTGAGCAAATTTGATTGATTTGAGTTGATCACCGCTAATCGTTAATTCAGACAATTGAATTAATAGTTCGACTTTCTCAATGCTATTATCCAATCTATTGGCGGCGTTGTTGAGCGAATCGATATTATTTGCGAAAACAGAAGAAGCGATAAAAAGTGCTAATAAGGCTACAAAAACCCTTTCCATTAATATTACATTTTAAGTAGTTTTAATAAAACAACCTTTTATAGTATTGTTTATTAAAACTAGCATTTTAGTCTTTTATTGTAGACTAAAATTTAGTATTTTTTGTGTTAATAAAGTTGAGTATTATTGTTGCAGTGGAAAGATGGATTTAGTTTTAATCCAGTGCAAATATAGCAAATATCTACATATTTGCTATATGTATCTTGCACATTTTTAAAATAAAAGTTATTTTTTAGCTGTTTTTTTTGTCCAATAGCGCATTAGCCCTGCAACGCTCATCCATGCAGGATTAGCCGCTTCGGATTGTGCGATTTCTTCCTCAGGCGTTCCGTGTGCACGCATATCTTGTTTGACATACTCCTGAAAAATAGGAACAATTTCTTGTGGTTTTTTCCCTGCTTCCCAATGTGGCTTGATCCAGTTGGCCCAAGCTTCCAAACGATATTCCAAATCATTGAGGTGCGCGTCAATATCTGTAATATCACCAAAATGGGTAATGTACATTTTAGAAATATCCAAAGTACGAATCAGCGCAATAGATTTTTTCCAATCTTCAATATTAATATCTGGAGGTGGACAAGGCGGAATGACCAAACCTTTATTAATTCGAGTACCTGCTACATCTCCAGCAAAAAGAATATCGTTCATTTGCCAAGCGATATGATGAACCGCGTGTCCTGGCGTGTGCCATGATTTAAACGTTACTTTACCTATTGTGATTTCTACTTCGTCTTCTACCATCACCAATTGCTTAACTGGAATCGGATGCATTTCGCCCCAAAGTCTATCCATTTGATCTTGGTAAATTCGACGAGCGGACTTCATCAACTTAGAAGGATCTGCCAAATGTCTTTGTCCGAAAGGATGAACATAAATTGTCGCGCCATGATTAGCGAAAGCCCACGCAGCGCCAGCATGATCTAAATGGATATGTGTGAGTAAAACGTGTTTGATATCTTGCATTGAAAAACCTAAAGCTTCAATGCCTTTTTCGATGCGTTTGATACAAGAATGAGGTCCTGTTTCAACCAAAACCAAACCGTCTTCCGTCTCTACCAAAAAAACAGCAATTGCTAAATTTAAGTCTAAAAATTCTAAATCTATGACATGAACCATTCTATTATTATTGTTATTTTTTCTTTTAAAATTAGATTACAAAGATACGGAAAATGATAGAAGAACTGTAATTAGTTCTGTATTAGAAACGTCAAGAATTTCTTAATTAATAATAGCTATTATATGTGTTTTTTTTATACATCAAGAACTTTGCCCAATAGCAATTGTCGCAATACTAATCGTTACGCCTTCGATTTCTAAAAGCTTCAATGCACAAGCTTCGATCGTTGCGCCCGTCGTCAAAACATCATCTACAATCAAAAGATGTTTGCCTTTTATTAAATTAGGCTCATTGACTTGGAAGGCATTTTTGACATTATCAAAGCGTTCCATTCTGGTTTTTTTGGTCTGCGTTTCTGTATTTTCTATTCTGACTAATGCTTTGGTATAAATTGGTTTTTGTAAAGCTTTTCCTAAGCCTTGTGCAATACTATCACTTTGATTATAACCGCGCAAATGCAATTTTTTAGGATGAAGCGGAACGGGAATGATCGCGTCAATTTCCATGAAATGAGATTTTCTTAATTCATAACCATACCATTCGCCTAGAAGCACACCGATTTTAGGATTATTATTGTACTTCAATTGATGAAAGAGTTCTTGTATTGCGCTATTTTTTTGAAAATAGAACAACGCCGCGCCATATTTAATAGGTACTCGACCCCAAAATCGTTCGAGTAAATCATTCTCTTCATGTTCATGAAAATTCGTGAGTGATAAGCTATTTTCGCAAGTCACACAAATCGGAATGCTCGGTTGTGGCGGACGATTGCGGCAAGCAATACAAAGATCAGGGAAAAATATATTCGTGAAATCCGCCCAAAGTTTTGAAATTGGTAAAGTGGACATAGGTGTGTTTTTTTTAAGTGTATAAGATGGAGAAACAATGTTTTGTGAAGTTAGTTATTTTTATAAAAATCAAGATAATTCAATCGTTTTTATTTTAAATCCTTTAAGTTTGTACAAAAGACTTTTAAAATACAATCCAGTGAGTGAAATCATTTTAAATAACTTAATTCAGCTTTTTGAAGCTACTTTTCAAGAGAAAATTACGAGTATAGAGCATCTGTCGCCTGCGGCTTCAGAGCGTCGTTATGTTCGTTTTCGCAATGATCATCGGACTATCATCGGAGCGCATAATATTAAAAAGAAAGAAAACATTGCTTTCATAGCTTTTACAAAACATTTTGCTAATAAAGGCGTGTCTGTTCCTGCGATCCTTGCGGAAAATATGGATCAAGATATTTATTTATTAGAGGATTTAGGAGATACAACCTTATTGCAATTTTTGAATAAAGAAAGAACAGGCGAGGAGTTTCCTAAAGTAGTATTTGATGTTTATAAAAAATCACTTCAAGATCTTGCATATCTTCAAATCAAAGGCGATGAAGGATTAAATTATGATTGGTGTAGCGAAAGCCAGCAATTTGATGAGCGTGCAATGTTGTATGATTTAAATGCTTTTCAATTTCATTTTTTGAAAATGATTGGTTTGAATTATGATGCGGAAAAACTGGAACGAGATTTTAAAAAGTTAATTAAATTTTTGACGAAAGAACAAGACTATAACTATTTCATGTTTCGGGATTTTCAGTCGCGCAACATTATGGTTAAGGATGGAAAATCTTATTATATTGATTATCAAAGCGGTCGAAAAGGGGCTTTACAGTATGATTTAGCGTCTTTATTGTATCAAGCGAAAGCCAATATTCCACAAGATGTTCGGGAGGAATTGACGGATGTTTATATTGATGCAGTGGGCGATTTGATTGATATTAATAAGAAGAAATTCAAAAAAACGTGCTATGGTTTTGTTTTGTTGAGAACGCTTCAAGTCTTGAGTACTTATGGTTTTAGAGGCTTTTTTCAGCGCAAAGCCCATTTTTTAGTCAGCATTCCTTATGCCATTAATAATCTTGAATGGTTATTACAAAATAAACTTTTACCTAAGAAAATGCCCGAATTAAAATCGGTTTTAAATCAACTCTTTAAAATGGACAATTTAAGAACAATGAATGATAAATATCCAGTAGAACAATCAGATTTAGTTGTGACAATTAATAGTTTTTCCTACAAAAGAAGTATTCCGACTGATGCTTCTGGTAATGGAGGAGGTTTTGTTTTTGATTGTCGAGGTTTACATAATCCAGGGCGTTATCAACCTTACAAAAAACAAACGGGACGAGATAAACCCGTTCAAGATTTTTTAGAAACAAATAGTGAAATTGGTGCTTTTCTTGAGAATGTATATAGTTTAGTTGATCGCTCGGTTAAGACGTATATTGATCGAAACTTTACAAGTTTGACCGTGAGTTTTGGATGTACAGGAGGACAACATAGATCAGTTTATAGTTGTGATAAATTAGCAGCACATTTAACAAAAAAATTCAATATCACAGTAAAAGTTAACCATATAGAACAAGAATTGAAAAATTGGATTAATTAGAAGATTGTTTGATTGAGTCGCTTCGCTGATTGTATGATTGAAAAGATTGTGAGATTGACTTGTAACAAAGTATAAGATTTTTAGTAAATGATTAACAATCACACAATCACACAATCACACAATCACACAATCACACAATCACACAATCACACAATCAC
>CAKZLL010000441.1 GCA_937125475.1 uncultured Saprospiraceae bacterium
AAATTTTTAGGCTTGCGGTTAGAGGGAAAGTCCCTAACCACCTCAATCAAACTGGAAAGAGCAAAAAAATTCCACATGTTTTCAATACTTTTATGGAAAATGGCGTAGAAGTCGTTGGCGGTTTGAATTGTTTTGGTTGTCATTCTGGCAAAATTGACGGGGAGTTTATCGCAGGAATTGGAAGTACGACGAGTGATTATACACTTGACAATGGTAAATTTTTCAGGCGATTAGAAACTTTTGTTAAATTTCGTTATGGCAAAAAATCGGGTCAATATAAAGCCTTTTTGCCTTTAGCTCGCGGATCAAGATTTGTTGAACCTTATATTGGCACACCTTTCAAGGGAATAAATCCAGCTTTTAAACTCGAAGAAGCCGCAGTTGCTCATCGCAATCCAGCGGATTTGACTTGGGCAAATGATGAACAAACTTTTCCTATTACTTCTAATTTTTACGCTTCCGATGTTCCGCCTCTTTGGAATGTAAAGAAGAAAAACGCCCTTTATTATAATGGTATGGGAAGAGGTGATTTTACTAAATTATTAATGCAAGTCATGGTAGTTGCCATTGAGGATAGTACCGAAGCCCGTGAAATCAACAATCAATTCAATGATGTTTTAGCTTGGCTCAATGCTTTAGAAGCACCCAAATTTCCAAAGCCAATTGATACCAAAACAGCGAATTTCGGTAAACGAATTTTTGAAGATGCTTGTAGCAAATGTCATGGCACATATGGAAAAGAAGAGGAAGAATATTATCCAAATGTCTTAGTCGGGCTTGATGTCGTTCAAACAGATTCGTTTTATGCGCTTTATTCTTATAAAAATACTAACTTTACTAATTGGTTAAATTCAAGTTGGATAATGACCTCAGAGCCAAAGGCTTGGGTTCAGCCAGAATTAGGTTATATTGCACCACCATTAGATGGAATTTGGGCAACTGCACCTTATTTACACAATGGTTCAATTCCAAACCTAGAGGCGCTTTTGAATAGTAAAAAACGCCCAACTTATTGGCATCGTACTTTCAATGATAAAGATTATGATTTTGAAAAAATCGGCTGGAAATATAAGGCACTTCCCAAATCAATCAGTAAAAACACCTATGATACAACCATCGAAGGCTATGGTAATTACGGACATAATTTTGGTGATGATTTCACAGACGACCAAAGAATGGCAGTTATTGAATATTTAAAAACCCTCTAAAAATATCAAAGCCATTTTGAGTGCTTAATCACTCAAAATGGCTTTTCCATCAGATTTGTAATTAAAAAATCTATTTTCCCGTTAAGATTAATTCCATATATCTCCAAAAATTAATCTCCTCAAAGCTTTTCACTTCGCCTTCTGCTTGTGCTTTTTCTTGCTTCAATTCTACTAACTTTCTAGCTTCATCTTCATAATTTTGATATTGCGAACCTGCATCAATTGGAATAATACTTTTAGAAAATAACTTTTCTGTTTTTTCTTTAGTTGCTTCTTGCTCATTTTTCATAACGGCAATAGTCGCTTTTTTCAATTTTTCACCAATTTCTATAATTTTTTGGTATCTTTGATTGTATTCTTCTTCTATTAAATTTTTAGCTTTTTCGAAAGCTTCTATTTCAGTTGATTTATTATTTTTTTGGTTCAATGTGCTTTTAGCAGCTTTTATTTTTTGACTAAACAAATTACGTTTCTGATCTAGAATAATTTGTTTTTCTTTTAAAACTACCTTTTTTTGTTCATCGTACTCCTTCCTAATCTGCTCTAAATTAGCTTTTTTATCTTGGTTAATTTGACGCATTCTTTCATGAATTTCATTCAATGCTTCATTTTCTAAATAAGGCTTTTTTACTTTAGAGATTTTTAAACTCGTTTCATTTTTAAATAATTGAGTAGAAATTTCCTTATTCGCCGCCATTAATAATAAGTCAAAAGATCGTTCTGCTGTTCTAATAGCGACCTTTTTTTCTGAACTTATTTTATCTAATTGAACACCTAAATGCAATAAATAATCTTTAGAACTTATTTTATGATTTAATTGATCTTGTTCTAAAACTAGAATGTCTTTCAATTCTCTTTCCCAAGTGCTAATATCTCTTTGAAGTATCTTAGTATTATTTTTTTGTTGTAATTCTTCTTTTTTTACACCAATATACTTCTCTTTTAATGCTTCAATTTCTGCCTCTTCATCTTCTTCCAATGCAATTAATAACTCATCTTGCTCATAAATTGCCTTATAATAAACATGCTTTCGCTCATCAATTGCTTGGCGTTCCTGCAAAAGCAATTGATATTGTTGATCCGTTAATTCTTTTATTTCACCTTTAAAGGAAAGATTGTAAGTTGAAACCAATCGACGAAGCTCTGAAACGACACCTTCTTGCAATTGAAGTTGTCCAGCTACTAAATTATTTCTTCTCTTTTTACCACGTTTCCCAATTACTTCCCTTCTAAAATTATAGCCAATTGCCAATACCCCCATCGAAACCAACAGAGAAACCATGACGACTTTTAGAACTGCAAATGATAAAATACCAAAAGCAACAATACTTCCTATTTCTGCCCTTCTATTCTTATTAAAAAGAACAGGAGACAAATTTACAGCTTTGGGTTGAAGCCCAGTATTGATATTTCTAGTACTAGGCACGGGCAATGGTCGAGGCTTCGTATATACCAAACTATCTATATTCAAAACCCGTGAAGGCAATTCTCGTTTTGATTTAACCAATGATTTTCCAGAAATCACAGAACACCACTGATCTGCTGTCGGACGACGAACTACGGTCACATGCCCATCTGCAAAACATTGAATAAATAAATCTTGAATATCTTGTCTTACTTTCGTAAATCGACGGTGAGGCGGAGGAAGTACCCGAATGAATTTAGATTTTTCGGGATGATGGACAAACAAACCATGTTCGATTTTCTCATCCAACGAGTTCAATTCATCATAAGGCGGTTTCGCACTTCCTGCAAAAGGATGAATACCAAACAATAATTTATAAAAGATGATAGACATCGAATATAAATCCCAAGTATTATAAATCGGTTTTTTTCCTGGTTGAGTACCTCGATAAAATTCTGGCGGTGCAAATTCTGGCGTTGTGACTGCTGCAGGAAACAAAACACGTCCATTTTCAATTATTTCCATCGAATCAATATCAACAATAGAAACTAAACCGTTAGGCTGAATAATGACATTATCTGGTTTCAAATCTACCAAAACGTAGCGCCCTGTACTATGAACTTGATATAAAGCTGCCGCAATATTGAAGCAAATTCCTAGTCGATGCTTCATTGCATCAGAATTTTTCAAAGAAAAGCGCTGCCATTTTGACGCAAATTTCCTAGGAATTTTATTAGAACAAAGAATAACCAACTTATCGCCCTTCGCATAAGGCATCATCAAACCCAAAAAGCCGTTATCGCCATAAATCATTCCTTTGACCCAAACTAACGAATTATGACCGTTTTCATTTTGGGCACTTGGCGGATTATTTAACAGATAACGAATTTTTTGTTCTTTTGTAGTTGTCCGTTTACTTTTATGGTACACTTTAACTACAAATTTGCCGTAGTTAGGAGACAATATTTTATGAATATTACCTTCACCCCCACTAGCAAATGGTTCAGTTTCTAATACGATTGGATTGCTTTTGGTATTTAAATAGACTTTCAGCAAGTTGTTGGATATTTAATGAGAAGACAAAATGATTAGAGACAATATTTTTCATTGTCAATTATCAATTGTCAATTATCAATTTTTTTTTTAGCTCATTCTTACGCCGAGTATCATCGTTTTGTCGTCGATTTCTGTTTGAAAATGTTTTGTGCCTTTTTCGAGAAACATTTTCCAAAGATTGTTAATATCTTCTTGCGTTTTGCCATCTCGACGCATTGCTTGAAGTCCTTTGAGATTCGGATTTAGAAACTTATCAAACGGGCGATTTGGATCAAAATATTTTTCCGTTTCTGGGTTGTAAATATTCATTTCGAACGCTGACTTTTCACAGCCATCCGTCATTAAAACAAATGCTCCAATATTTTCTTTGATCACATTAGCTCGAACAACCTGCTTGACATTTTCTTCTACATCCCAAAATTGAGACATCAAGAAAACCGTTTCATTCGCTTCTGCACCTTGATAAGGCAACATAGAAGCTTTCCATTTTTCTCCGTTCGAATATCCTCCACGTCCATCTCCAATATGAGAGACAAGTAAATAATCAGGCGCATAAATCGTTACGATAATAGTACTCGAGAGCGATTGTGGCGCAATACCGCGTTTTTCTGCAAGAGCAGTTAATTCGTCCTTAACTTTGCGAAAAATATCAATTGAGATTTTATGCCATTCTTGAGGTGTAGGCAACTTTTCGGCGGAAGCCCAGTCTTTTTCTATTGCAATAGCCTTGAAATAATCACATGCTCTTTTAGCCGCTTCTTCCGAGCCAATATGAGAATTAGAATAAGAGCCAGCACCATCTGCAACAACGGCAACGCCTCTATTATCATCAATATTAGAATGACTTGAACTATCTTGACAAGGTATATTTTCGCGAATATGCAGATTACCAATTACCGAAGCATTAGCAACTGTCCAATTCGATGTATTCATATTTTTTCTTTGAAACAGGTTTTAATAGTTGATAATTGATAGTTAATAATTGATAATTATTGGCTATTTCTGATAATCAAACTACTAAAGTTAAATGAAGTTGTTTTTTGTTAATAAAAGTACTTTTAATAGTAATTAAATAATTGATAGCTGATATTAAACATTATCAACTATCAATTATCAACTATCAATTAACTTAAATTTCCATTTGTGTCCAGCCACTTACAGGTGGTAAACTGATATTTTCGCCATCTTTTGATTTAGTGATAATACTAATACTATTACTCAACCATTTGAAGAATTCAGAGAAACGATAACCTTCAAGCGGCAAAGGAGGTGTTAATACTGGGCAGATTTGAGCCAATTTTTTATGATTATAGCCTTTCACACCTAAACCAAAGAATGTAAATTTTTTGCTAGTCACTGCATCATCAATTTCGATAGAAAGCCCGTCAATATCTTGATCATAATCTGGCTCACCATCTGTAATTAAAACCAAAATCGGTCTATAATAAGGCTGTCCAGTTTCTTTGTACCAACGTTTACGGTTTTCAATGCTATCCATTGCCATACGAACCGCATCAACCAATTTAGTTGTTCCGCTTGTACGAAGTGTTGGCATTCTGAAATTTTCAATCAAACTCGCTTCTTGCGTACATTTGATGGTGCTTCCGAAAGTTGTGATATTCACTTCTAAACGATTAGAGGCAATAATATCTTCTTCGACCGCTTTATAAAATTCCTGTAATCCGCGATTTAATTGTTTAATAGGCTCTCCAGCCATTGAGCCAGAAGTGTCTAACACCAATACACACAAACATTTCTGTTCGTAATTATCTGGAGTTTCACCGTGAAAGTATTCCATTCGGTTATATATTTAATAAAATAAATCTGTTTTCAATGAAGCTAAACACTTAATTTTGCTTCTTCAAAATTTAATCTAACGAAAGTCTAATAATAATAACTTTTTTCCAAAAAAAACATAATTTTCGGATAAACGTTTATTTTTTTTATACAATATTGAATTTCTGTCGGTTAATCTGCTATTGAACTTTTGGTAAATACGTAGAAATTACCTTCTTTTCTTAAAACACCTGTCCAAGCTCCACCTTCATAAGCGGTATTAAATATTATTTCAGAATACTTGCCTTCTTCTTTTACAAACTCTACTCGACGCTCAAAATAATTAGTCTCTCCATCAGTCGTAGGAATATTGAAACCGATTATTTCTTTCCCTAAATTACTGTTTTCTTCTACCTTTTTTTTGTTGTTTGCACCTTCTGTTCGACCTGTTCCTTCTGTCCCTCCAGTTTCGCCTGTTCCACTATTTCCTTCTGTTGTTCCTCCAGTCGTTGTTCCTGTTGAACCGTCTGTCATGCCTGTGGACTCTGAAATCGCATTTTCTTGTTGTGCCAAAATTGTTTTTTCGCCATTAATATAAGCCGTCATTTCTACTGGATTATCTGGATTTGGCAATTCAAAATCACAATTAAAAAAATCCAATCGTTGTCCTAATAAAAATGCCTCTTGAAAATTATCGACTGGTAATTTTAAAATCTCATCCGCTTCCAGTTCATCAGGAGACAGATTGTAGGTATAACGTGCATTAATATTTTTATCTCTCAAGCTATTTGCATAATCCTCTAATCCCGTTCCAATTTTCGGCACAGGAATAGACGATAAATAGCCTTTAAACATGTAACCTTCATCAATACCTCTAAACACTTTGACCATCGGTGCTTTTATTCCACTTACCAAGATAGGATCAGAAGCATTATTTGCTTCTATCTCTACTTTTCCGCCATAATCAACGATTTTAAGTTTTTCTGAAGCTAGTCCAGCATTTTCTCGCATGCGCAAACCGTTTTTAGCGGCTACATAATAGGTTTTTGTTTCTGAAAAAGTGAGTGCATCTGTCATGGAGCTTTCACTTCCTTTTTCAGAAATATCATTACAACTCATCAAAAAGCACACACTGAAAATTAGTGTATAAGTAATTGTTTTCATAAGATAGGTTTTAGGAAATAGACAATAAAGGTTGTTTTTATTTTTCAATAAGTTTAAGTTAGCTAACCCACTGAAAATCAAAGTTATTATTATATTTAATTCAACTATAATTTTTGTTATTCACTTATTCCACGATAAAAATAGTGTTTTTAAATAAAAAACTCAAAAAGCAATTCTTAATGAAATATAAAAAAAGTGAATGACAATATTGCCATTCACTTTTTCATTTTTAATAAATATTATTTTGAGCTTGTTATAAGATTTCAACTATAAGACTTGTAACAAGACAAAGAAATTAATCTTTAAATAATTTCACTACTTTAGATGCATCTTCTGCCGTAATCGTGACTAATAATTTTCGCACACCTAATTTATTTACCTTATAAATTTTAGTTCCTACAGGAACAGTTTTTTCCCTTTTTTGATATGGATTTAATGGAAAACCATAAGAAAACTTACGGTGTTTTGGGCCTTCTATATAAAAATGTTGACGAAGAATTTTATTATTTTCTACTTTTAATTTAATATAAATGGCTGGTTCTTTTCCTTGTTCGTGCTCCACTTCTGAAAAAGATTTGACCTCTCCTTCTCCTTTTACTTCTACTTTGTTTGGTTCACTGGTATAAGTAATTTCTCCTTTATTTGGTGTATTTGCCTTAACATAATCGCTCGCATTAATTGTTGCTTTTCCCCACGAGCTAATATTAACCATTGCATTATCAACGACCAAATCCGTCGCATCCGTTTTGCCAGTTTTTGATTTTAATACAAAATCATCCGCTTTTCCTTGCAGTTTTACTGTTCCTACAGGATTAATTACTGTAAATGTTTTAGCATTAATATTGCTCACTTCAAAGTTTCCATAACCACTCGTAATCAGTTTAGTAAAAGATTTTGAGCCAAATTTAATTGTCATTTGAGAAGCTTCGATCCATTTTGCTTGATCTATTTTCACTTTCCCATCTTTGAAAGAGATATCCATATTATCAAAAATATTCTCATCCGTCGTGATCATAAAATCCGCATCTTGACTCGCATCTATGACAACTTTTGCAGGAAAACGCATTTCAAAAGTGGAAATATCCTTAAAATCATAGGTTTTAGTTTCAATTTTCTTGTTCCCATTTACTTGTCCGACAGATACAAAACTAACTAAACACATTCCTATGGACAGTAAATAAATCATTGGATTTTTCATAAATTATTTTTATT
>CAKZLL010000442.1 GCA_937125475.1 uncultured Saprospiraceae bacterium
ATCTTCCAGCGATTCAACTAATTCCCAAGTCGCTCGTTCGTGTTTCGCAATTACCATTTGAGCGATGCGCTCGCCATGAGTGATTGTTTGTGCTTCTTTAGAAAGATTGATCATAATAACTTTCAATTCGCCTCTATAATCACTGTCGATTGTGCCTGGCGTATTAGGTAAAGACAGCCCTCTTTTATATGCTAAACCACTTCTAGGGCGCATCTGAGCTTCATAACCTATCGGTAATTCGATGAATAAACCCGTCGGTACAAGTACTCGATCCAATGATTGAAGCGTCATCGGCTCGTCCAAATTTGCTCTAATATCCATGCCTGCACTGCCTTCGGTTTCATATTGTGGCAAAGCATTAGACGATTTATTGATGATTTTTACTTTCATAAAGGTAATGATAGAATGAATGATTGAATATTTTATTAATGCCACAAATATAGGGAGAGGAATAATATTATAAAAATCAATTGATTGAAATACTTATTCTGAAATGATTTTTTCGATAGTTTGATACATTTGTTTCGCAGAAGTACTCCATGAAAAAAGTTCGCGCTGAATTTGTCCTTTTTTAATCAAATCGTTTCTAAAATTATCATCACTAGCCATTTTGATCATCGCATCAGTAATGGTATTAATATCATAAGGATCGACTAAAATACTCGCATTACCAGCAACTTCGGGCATTGAAGTGACATTAGAAGTAATGGCAGGAACATCGCAATACATCGCCTCCAAAATCGGTATTCCAAAGCCTTCAAACAACGAAACATAGGTCAATGCATGGGCCGAAGCGACCATTTTCGGCAAAACTTCATCCGTTACATAATCCAACAAAATAATATCAGATTGATGATCCGAAGCATCTAACGCAGCTTTTACATCTTCGACTTGCCAAGCCATTCGACCAGCGATTAGTAGTTTGAAATTATTGTTTGTTTTAATTTTGAATGCACTAAATGCTCGAATGAGCCGCGCCACATTTTTTCGTGGATGAATAGAACCTAAGTACAAAAAGTAAGGGCAATTTTGGCTGTATTCGCTTTGAATAGCTTTTTTTTCATTGGCTGAAATGGGCTTGAATTTCGTATCACAACCATTATAAATGACACTAATTTTATCGGCAGGTGCATTGTATTGCTTTATAATATCTTGCTTGGAATAGGAAGAAACAGTTAAAATATGATTGGCTTTTTTGACGTATTTTGGGGTGTAATAATTGTAATGTATTTTACCTGCTTTAGAAACGTATTCAGGAAAATGCACAAAAGCAATATCATGAATAACAAGAAGGGTTTTTACTTTGGTATCCAATGTTAAATAACCGTCGGTCGATACAAAAATATCGGGTTGATATTTACGAAGCGCCCGAGCAACTGCCCATTCAAACCACCAAACAAACAAAATCGGATGACGCGCAGGCGGAAATAAAACGACAGGTGTTACATTTTTGCCAAAGACAAAAGAAGGATCATAAGGTCGATCGAAAAAGAAAATAAATTCGTGTTCAGGATGTGATTCTACAAGGCGTTGGAAAATCTCGTTCGTGAATTTTCCAATGCCTTCTAGTTTATTTTTGAGCAAAAAACGTGTATTAACTGCTATTTTCATTCTATTTGCCGTAGTATTCTTATAAAAAAACTAAGCGTCGGACACTTTCAAAGCGTCCAACACCTTATTTCTTTTTTTTAATAAAAAATCTATTCTTCTTCTAAATTTCCTACTTGACTTCCTTTTTTACTAATCAAAAATAAGCCAACGAAAGTCAAAAAGCCATTTAGTATTAATAATTCAAAGCCAAATTTATAACCAAATAATAAAGTCTCTGAATAAGTATTTAAAATAAAAGTCAAAATAGGTGCAGCAATACAAACAAGCGGTGCAAGTGAGTCTTGAATTCTTCGTTTCATGAAAAAGCCAAAGGCATACAAGCCTAATAATGGGCCATAAGTATAACTGGCAATTGTAAATAATTGATTGATTACCGAGCGATCATTAATAAAATAAAACAACAAAATGACTAAAAATAATAGTACCGAAAAGCCAATGTGAACTAATCGTCTAGTATTTTTTAATCGAGGAGAATCTTGGTCTTTCTTTTTATTAAAATTAAGAAAATCGACACAGAAAGAAGTTGTTAAGGAAGTCAAAGCCGAATCCGCGCTAGAATACGCAGCAGCAATCAAACCTAATATGAAAACAATACCAACTGTCGGGCTTAGATGTTCTAAAGCGATAGTCGGATATAATAAATCTCTTGCTGCTGCTCCATTTCGCATAGGCATTTCGAGTTCGATTTCGCCAGCATACATATATAATAGTGCGCCCAAAGTCAAGAATAACAAGTTCGCAAAAATTAAGACAATAGAAAACCAAAACATATTCTTTTGGGCTTCACCGATATTTTTACAACTCAAATTCTTCTGCATCATATCTTGATCCAATCCCGTCATGACAATTGCAAGTGCCGCGCCGCTAAAGAATTGTTTGAAGAAATTATTCTTATCTCCCCAGCCTCCTTCAAAGAAAAAGACTTGTGAATAATCACTATTTTGAACTTTAGAAATCAAACCGCCCACACTGAGATTCATCGCATCACCAATTGCCAAAACGGTCAAAATCACAGCCGCCAACATACAAAACGTTTGCAGACTATCTGTCCAAACAATGGTTTTAATACCGCCTTGAAAAGTATAAATCCAAATCAGTAAAATAATAATCGCGACTGTGATCGTAAAATGAACGCCCAACGGCTCCATAACAAATTGCTGTAAAACAATTGCGACCAGAAACAATCGAAATGCTGCGCCTATCGTCCGAGAGAGAATAAAAAACGCTGCACCAGTTTTATAAGAAAAGAAACCAAACCGCTTTTCAAGATAAGTATAAATCGAAGTCAAATTTAATCTATAATAAACGGGCATCAGAACCGTAGCAATGACAAAATATCCTAGCATATAGCCCAGAACTACTTGCATATAAGAATAGCCCATATTTGTTCCTTCTCCGCCAACAACCCCAGGAATTGAAATAAATGTAACGCCCGAAAGAGATGCTCCAATCATTCCAAAAGCCACTAAATACCAAGGCGATTTTCGACCAGCAATAAAAAAATCATCATTCTTCGCGCCTCTACTCGTGAAATAGGCAATAACCATTAGCACAACAAAGTAAAGTCCGACAATTCCTAAAATAATCTGTGGCGTAAGTTGTTTGAACATATCTGTAATTATAAAACAATGAATGAAAGATCTTGATCATTCCTTTTCTTGATCTAGTTGCAATATAATGAAATCATTGAAACTAGCCCATCATTTTAATAGTAGGGAGAATATTTTTGAAAGGCTAAAGAGAGGCCATTTTTTTAAAATAAGCAATCCGTCGTTTTTTTTTTGCTGTTTATCGGGCGATAAGTATATTTTTATATAGAACTGGGTATTATTTTAGTACCTTGTATTGCAAGGTACTGTATTTTTACATATCTTTGTAATGTAAGAATTAAAAATATGAATGTAGAAAATACAAAAAAGCAAATGAGGAAGGGCGTTTTGGAGCTGTGTATCCTCGCTATCATTTCAGAAGAAGAGACTTATTCGACGGATATTATCGCGAAGTTGAAAGAAGCTGAACTGATTGTTAAGGAAGGTACACTTTATCCTTTGCTTTCTCGATTGAAAACAGCAGGGTTACTCCATTACAATTGGCGCGAGTCTGAAAATAGCCCACCACGCAAATACTACTTCGTAACGGAGGAAGGTACAAACTTCCTTAATAATTTATGGAGTTCATGGTCTCAATTAGTGAGTTCAGTGAATTTGACAACTAAACAATTACAAACAGTAGAAAAATTGGAATAAGACATGACGAGTAGATTATCAAAGGATGAATTGAAGCAATTCATCAATCAACTAAACATTATTCCGTCATTCTATAATTATTAATAAGAAAATGAATAAAGTATTAAATATCAATCTTGGTGGTTATCCTTTTACTATTGATGACGACGCGTTTCATCACTTGAAACAGTATTTGGGCGCGATTGATAGCCATTTTAAGCATTCAGAAGGTTTTGAAGATATTACCACAGATATTGAAGCGCGTATTGCTGAGATTTTTGCCGAAAGGGTGAAAGGTCGTCAAATTGTAACGATCAAAGATGTTTCGGAAGCAATTAATGTAATGGGAACACCAGAGGATTTTGGTGCTGAATCTAATTACACAGGTGTGCCACCGAAAGAATCTGAGACAGATAGAAATGAGACCAACTCGACAAACAAAGTGCCTAGTAAACGCCAAAGATTTGGGAAACGAGTATATAGAAACACCGAAAATTCGGCTGTTGGTGGTGTTGCTTCTGGTGTGAGTGCTTATTTTGGAATTGATGAGCCGCTTTGGGTTCGTTTGGCTTTTGTCCTTTTCATTATTGGTGGTGGTTTTGGTATTCCGTTATATTTTATCCTTTGGGCAGTATTGCCAGAAGCAAAGACAGCTAAGCAAAAGCTAGAAATGCGTGGAGAAAAAATAGATGTTAAAAACATTGCAAAAACCATTGAAGAGGAGATGAAACACGTTTCTGAGCGCATTAGCGAGATCGGAGGTGGGTTCACTGGTAAAAAAAAAAATAAGAAGAAAAGCAAGCAGAAACCAAGCGATGATGATGACGAAAGTGAAAAACTAAAGTTCGGATCAAGTGGTTCGGCTGCTTTTGGAAAAGGAATAGGATTCGTTAGACAAGCTTCAAGGGCTTTGGAACGTACAGTACGTGCGATCATAAAGCCCTTGTTTTTTATCATTGGTATTGTGTTGATGGTTATCGTCGCGATACTTTGGGTTGGTTGGATCGTTTTTGCTTCATTAGGGCATGAGTATTTGAATTTTTTAGTCACTACTTATTCTATAAATTTGGTCAAATCCATCGCATTTTTAATGGTAGGATTGCCATTAATTGGTGTCGCATTATTTGTAATTCGAGTATTTTTTAAAGTAAAAATCCATAAAGCTTGGAGATGGGGATTTGCTGGCTCAATGATTTTAGTAGTTACTTGTTTCTTTTATCATGCTTCTCATACAGGCAGTGATTTTGATCAAGAAGTGAGTGTTACAGAAACAATGGATTTATCGGATTTTGATCAAGATATTTTAAAAGTTGATGTTGTACCATTTAGAGAAAGCTCTAGTAAATTTGCTTTTTCTCATACTCGAATCGAAGAAGGAGAATTATTATATAAATGCCTTAGTTTTAGAATTGAGCAAGCAGAAGGCAGTCAATTTGAGGTGACTTACGACAAATCAGCTCGTGGAGAAAGTACTAGAAAGGCTACTAAACGCACAAAAGTTATAAAATTTGAACCTGAATTAACAAAAGGTGAGTTGAAATTTAAGTCATTTTTGAAATTGGCTAAAAATGAGAAATGGAGAAATCAACGGGTTAAAGTCACTTTGAAAGTACCAGTCGGCAAATCTATTAAAGTCACAGAAAACTTAGCTCATTCTATTCATTTTGACGCGAAAGCAGTGGATGGTTATTATCATTCTTGGCAATTAGCCAACAAAACATTGAAAATGGAAGCGCAAGGTTTGGTTTGTGTTGATTGTGAAGAAGAGCCAGTTGGAAAAGATGAAAATCAATTATCGTACAAGAATTTCACGCACTTGGATTTCAGCGGAGATATTAAGGTTTACCTGAATCAAGGCGATGAATATAAAATCACGACGAGTGTTGATCATGGACCAGCATCAGATATTTTTTCTGAACAAGAAGATAGTGTTTTAAGAATTTCTAGTCATTCTTCGCACGATGTGAAAGTTTTTATCACAATGCCAGCTTTACTTGAATTGACAAGCAATGACAAAGTAGAAGCATGGATCAAAGGTTTCGATAATGGTTATATGAAAATGAACATTAGTGGAGAATCAGAAATGCATATGCAGGATTTAAAATTAAATCAACTAGAAATTGAAGCCCGTGATAAGGCAGATATTACTTTAAAAGGTGAAGCGCATCATTTTGTTGGTCGATTTTCAAATGACTCGGAATTGGATGCAGATCGTTTTCAAGTCCGCGTTGCAGATATTAAAGGCAATGATGATAGTGATATTAAATTAAGCGTGAGCGATACATTACGAAAAAAAATGAGCAAGGAGGCAGATCTAAAAATTGAAGGAGAGCCAGTCATTGTACAAGAATAAAATTGGAAATTCTAAAAAGAAGCGTTAATACTTTATTCAGATTTACAAATCAGAAATGATTAAATCAAGACCTAATTTAACTGTCAGTTGCTTTGTGTGGCTGGCAGTTTTTTTATGTATAAAAGAGTGATAGTTTTATATCAAGGAAGGTTTAAATTGGCGAATTTATATTAAAAATAATAGGTTGTATTTTATTAGATAACCATTTTTAAACCTCAATTTTAAACTTTTAATTCATATACATAACATTTTCTACATTCTATATTTTTAAAAAATATGTTAATCTCATAAAAGAGGATTGATAAAAACAATTTCTAGCTACACTTTGTTCTTTGAGATTTCTTTTCATGATTCTTATTTTTTCTTTGCTTCCTGCACACTAATCCGTTTTCCATCCTTATAAGCAACTATAAAAGCATCTTTAAAACCGTTTTTTTGCCAATGACGCTGTGCTTTTGCACCGTCCGAATAGGATTTATATTCTCCCACTAAATATTTATGAATTTTCTTAATCTTCTGAATTTCAATGCCTTTGACTTTGTTCCAAGGTGCTTTTTTTAGATTGTGCAATTTAGGAGAAGCACCTAATTGAACTTTAAAAACTACTCCTTTAATAAATTTTGGTGGATTGGCAATACTCAATAGTTTTTCGCCTTTTGCAACATTCATGCTCATAGGTGCTGCACCTAATTCTTGCTGATATTCCTTAAACGCTCTAAAAATCCCAGATGCAATAATATCTTGCCCATAGCTTGTCCGCAAGAATTTTTCTTCGCTTACATGAGATAAAAAACCAGCTTCAATTAACACGCTAGGCATAGCCGTTTCACGCAAAACCACAAATCCAGCTTGTTTCACGCCTCGACTTCTGCGCTTACCTTTTTTAACAAATTGACGCTCTATTTTAGAAGCAAAATTAATACTCTGATCCAAATAAGCATGTTGATACATCGACAGCATAATATGCCCTTCTGGCGAATTTGGATCAAAACCAGCATAATTCTTTTTATAATCCTTTTCTAATAAAATCGCCTCATTTTCGCGTTTAGCAACATCTAAATTTTCTTTTTCTTTGTGCAAACCCATCACGTAAGTTTCCGTTCCTTGAACACGTTTTGTCCTTTTCGTCAAAGTTGGAACAGAATTACAATGAATGGAAATAAAGAGATCTGCCTTTTTCTTATTCGCCAATTTTGCGCGATTGTGTAATGGTACAAAAACATCTTTTTTGCGTGTATAAACAACATTGATCGCTGGATATGCTTTTTTGATGTACTTGCCCAATTTGAGGGCGATTTTGAGCGTAATTGTTTTTTCCTTGGATTTTCCACCTTTACAACCATGATCTTTACCGCCATGACCTGCGTCGATCACGATGGTTTTCAAGCCTTTAGTCGCTTTTATTTTAGAAAATAAATTAGAATAATCGGAAGGTTGATGAATCAAAAAATCATTTTCATGAATTGCCTCACATGAATGATTGGCTTTTTTGACAAAAATAAAACTGGTAGTAACTGCCCATAATAGAATACAACTTATTGCTGCTGTGAGCGAAAAAGTAACTGATTTATTCATAATAATTATCTACTCTCATTTGATATTAACGCATTTATAATATCTCCTTAACGGAGTTTTAAAGATAT
>CAKZLL010000443.1 GCA_937125475.1 uncultured Saprospiraceae bacterium
GAACAGCGCAAGACCGAAAGCAATTAAAAAGGTCAAACAAAGACCTATGAATTGCGAGGAAAGAAGGTCTGTGTAGTCATGGCAGGAAACCCATACACCGAAAGCGGAGAGAAATTTCAAGTGCCAGATATGTTGGCGAATCGTGCGGATATTTACAATTTA
The DNA here is from genome assembly GCA_937125475.1 of uncultured Saprospiraceae bacterium. Taxonomy (GTDB): domain Bacteria; phylum Bacteroidota; class Bacteroidia; order Chitinophagales; family Saprospiraceae; genus CAKZLL01. The sequence continues at coordinate 163 of CAKZLL010000443.1, forward strand.
GGTGATATTATTGGAGATACGAAAGAGGTCTTTTCATTGTCTTATATCGAAAATGCCTTGACTTCCAATTCTGTGTTGCAGAAATTGGCGAGCAAAAGCATGAAAGATGTTTATAGTATTATCAAATATGCAGAAACGGGTAGTCGTGACGGTTTGGATTTTGAGGCAAATCATGCGACGGAGGAATTGAATGAGTATGTGAATGTTTTGAAAAAAATGTTGACGGTTCGAGATGTGATTTTCCGTGTGAATATGGAATATATCGCTTCGGCGGCACAAGCGGACGAGTATCGTGTTGAACCGCCTTTCTTGTTGCAAGGATCATATCGTAATATGGGTAAATTGGCGGAAAAGATTGTTCCGATTATGAATGAACAAGAATTACGCACTTTATTATTATCGCATTATGAAGGTGAAGCGCAGACTTTAACAACAGGAACAGAAGCTAATTTATTGAAATTCAAGGAGATCAATAATTGGTTAACTGACGAAGAAGCTAATCGATGGGAAGAAATCAAAGCCTCTTTTAATAAAAACAAATTATTAAAAGGCATGGATGGAAATGATCCAATGATACAGGTTTTAGGACAATTGAGTGCTTTTGTTGATGGTTTGGGTGGAATTAAAAGTGTTTTAGAGCAAGGTGTTAAATCAAAGAAATAAAATATGAAAAGGTTTGAATATAAGACCATTGAGATAAGTTTTGAAAGTCCTTCTAAATTAGGAAAAGGGCTTAAAGGATTATTTGTTGCTGATAAAGAGGATAGTAATATCACTGAAAAAATTGATAATCAACTCAACACTTTGGGCGAACAAGGTTGGGAGTTAGTTACTGTTGATCAAAAAATGATAGATGGAAGCTCTTATACTGTTTTTGGCATTTTTAAACGAGAAGTCTAAAATTTATCTCTTCTAATTATTAATAGCAAATTTTTTTAAAAACTCTTTCTATATTCAAAATATAGGAAGAGTTTTTTATAGTAGGGCTTACTTTGAAAATACTCTACTAATGTTTGGGGGCTTGTTTTTGGAAAGGGCATAAAAGGGCATAGGGGAAAGCCTATAACCAAGAGAGGCACATCAATTTAGCCCTGAATTGGCGGAAGAAAACGGTTAAATAATCTTCTGCCCATTCAGGGCTAGATGAATCGCCTTTTTTGATTCATAGATTTATAGGGCTTACACCCTATACTATTGATTTTGCCCTTTCAGGGCTTTTAACAAGATTATCGTAATAACATCACACTTCCTTTTAAGACTTCTGTTGTTCCGTCCGAAAATTCAATTTCTGATACCCAAGTATAAATACCTTGTTGAACTTGCTGCCCTTTAAATGAACCATCCCAGCCGCTTGTAGGTAAATTAGGATCAGTATCTTGAGCAGCAAAAATTAATTCGCCCCAACGATCATAAACATTTAAGGATTTTACCTTAGTCACTTGATCATCGCCTTGCACGAAAAACCAGTCATTTGTTCCGTCATTATTTGGTGAAAAACCTGTGGCAACATAGACTTCAATATTCTTTTCAACTTGAACAAAAACAGTAGCAGAAGCCACACAACCATTAGAATCCACAACCGTTAAATAGCGAACGCCTCGAATATCAGTCGTTAAATCTATACAATCACTACAATCCACAACGGAATCTTGAGCCGTCCAAAGATAAGTGAAAGGCGGTAATCCGTTTTGCAAAATAGGCGTGATCGTCACTTCATTTGGATAAATAATAGTAGTATCTGATGGCAAAAAGACAGAAAAAGGAAGTGGTTCAAGTATTTCAACTGTATCAGAAGCCACACAATTATTTTTATCCTTAACAAAGAAAACATAACTATTCGGACTTAATCCAGATATATTATCAACGCCATTATAAGTCTGATTATCAGTACTGTATAAATAAGGTGCTGTTCCTCCTAGCGGATTAATTCGAATAATTCCATCTTGTTCATCAAAACAAGAAATATCAGTAACAGATATATTAGGAGCTAAATCAAATTCAGGTTCTTCTACTTCAAATGAATCTACGCCAATACAACCCAAAGAATCAGTCGCAGTAACGGAATGAAAACCAGCCAGTAAGTTGATTGCTAAAGAATCGCTTTGATTATCTGCCCACAAGAAATCATAAATTCCTGCGGAAACAGGCGTTCCACCCATCGCACTCACTAATAAACTACCATTCGCATCGCCTTTACAGAGCGCAGCAATAGAAATTGCATCCAATAAAATAGGTTCTGGTCCAGTAATCGTGATATCAATTGAATCTTGACAACCATTATTGTCGGTTACTGTTGTGGTATAATTGCCTTTTAATAAGCTAATCCCCGTTTGTGTGGTTTGGCTATTCGTTGTCCAATTATAAAAATATGGCGTTGTTCCGCCTATCGGATTAATCGTTGCTGTTCCGTCATTTGTATAATCACAAGTTGTTATAGTTGTTGTATTCGAAAGTACCAATGGATCAGGATGACCAATTGTAATTGTATCGGTATGCAAACAATTATTTGCATCAGTTACAGTGACAATATAAGTTGCTCCACCCATTAAGGTAATTGCTGTATCGCTTGTTTGAGTGGGAGAAGTACTCCAATTATAAACATAATTACCAAAATTATCAGGCGTTCCACCAGTTACTAATACAATCGCTTGACCGTCATTATTTTCAAAACAACTAGCAGGCGTTGTTGTAATAGAAGAAGCTAAAATAGGCGGTTCAATAATTCCAATACTATCAATCGTTACACAGCCATTATCATCAGTCACAGAAACGCTATATGTGATATTTGTTAATCCGCTAATCGAGTCGGTTATTCCGCTATTGCTCCAATTGTAGGAATAATCCGTAGCAACTGTACCGCCAGTTCCGACGACTTTTGCCGTTCCATTATTTAAACCAAAACAAGACATATCCGTTTTGGATAATCCAATAGTGAGTTGCGTCGGTTGACCTACATTTATCGTGTCAATATCTATACAACCCGTTGCATCTGTTGCTGTTACGATGTAATCGCCAGTGAAAAGATTGCTTGCTGTACCTCCTTGTTGTACAGGAGAAGTATTCCAAAGATAAGTCATAAAGCCAACTCCGCCCGTTGCAATAGCTGTTGCTGTTCCTGTATTATCACCAAAACAATCCGTCAAAGTAGAAGAAACAGTTTGAATGACTTCGGTCGGTTGAGTGATTAAAATACTATCTTGTTTTGGGCAATTATTGCCGTCTCTAATCGTCACAGCAGCCCAGCCAGAATCTAAACCAACTGCCATAGTACTGGTTTGATTATTAATTGACCATAAATAAGTATAATTCCCAACACCACCACCAGCAAGTATTGTAGCAGAACCATCGCCACTTTCAAAACAACTCAAATCGGTTTTGCTAAGTGCAGCAGTAATATAATCAGGTTGGGTAACAGGAATATTGCCAGTCGTTACACAACCAAAATTGTCGGTTACAGTGACGATGTAAGTGCCTGTATCCAATGAAGATATGATTGAATCATTCAAAGTCGAAGCATTCCAATTATAATTAAAAGGAGCAGCACCGCCGCTCGGAGTAGCTGTTACAATACCATTTGCAGAATCGCGGCAAGTAATACTAACGCTATTCATCGAAACAATTAAAGCTCCAGGTTCAGAAACTGTGACCGTATTTTGATAAAAACAATTATTAGCATCCGTAACAGAATAGGTATAAAGTCCAGAACTTAATCCTATGGCAGTTGTATCAGTTTGAACAGGTAAAGTATTCCAACTAAAGGAATAACCCTGATTTCCACCACTCGGAATAATTGTGGCTGAACCATTATTATCACCAAAACAAAGCGGTGCAACAAAGGTCGCTGTGGCAGTAAGTGGAACGGGTTCTGGCACAAAAACACTATCTTCTTGGACACAATTATTAGAATCCGTGATAGTCAATTGATAAGTGCCAGATTGTAAATTACTAATATTAGTAGCTGGACTATTTCCTGCTGACCAATTGTAAATATAAGGAAAAGTACCGCCCATGATACTTGCAGAAGCCGCGCCAGTACCGTCTCCATTACATAATAATTGAGTAGGAGTGAAGGCGATTTCAATTGAATCGGGGCGATTGACATCAATACTATCAATGGCAATACAACCGAAAGCATCAGAAACTGTTACGATATCTTCTCCTGCATATAACTTTATTAAAGCACTCTCCGAACCGCCATTCCTCCAATCGTAAGTTAAATTTCCACTACCTCCAAATCCACTCGTACTAACCATACCTTCATTACTTCCATAACATAAAGTAGGAGAACTAATCATTGTATCAACGAAAACAAGCGGTGGAGCTAATACAAATACATCATCGAAATGAGAACAATTTTCTTGATCGGTGACTGTAACACGAAAGAAACCACCAGCGAGATTAGAAGCTGTTGGAGTAGTTTGATTATTAGCAATCGCACTCCATTGATAATCATAAGTGCCTATTCCGCCAGATGTGACAACTGTTGCAGAACCATCAGATCGCCCAAAACAAGAAACTTGATTACTAACAAAACTAGTAACAATCGCAGGCGGTTCGTAAATTCCTACTGTTGTAGAATCTTTACAACCTAAAGCATCCGTGATCGTTACCGTATAAAAACCTCCGCTTAATGTATCGACCATCGCAGTCGTATCATTCGTTCCACTCCAAAGGTAAGTGTAAGGAAGTGTACCTCCGATAGTTGTTGTAATTGCTTCTCCGTCTGCCGTTCCGAAACAAGTTACTCGATTGGTATCAGCAGTGATTTCTAATAAATTAGGTTCGACTAATGTAATCGTATCACTAATGGTACAATTATTAGCATCAGAAACGATAACGATATAAGTTCCAGCCGTTAAATTGAAAGCCGTATCAGTGGTTTGAACGGGAGAACTATTCCAATTATAAGTATAACCAGCTACTCCGCCACTCGGTAACGCTACTCCAAAACCTGTATTTTCTTGAAAACAATTTGGATTTTTTAAAGAGGTACTTAAACCTAATGCAGTCGGTTCTGTAACCGTAATTTGATTAGTTGCGGTACAATTATCAGCATCGGTAATTGTTACATTATATGTTCCAATGCTTAAATTGGAAGCTGTTGCTGTTGTTTGATTATTAGCATTTGCATCCCAAAGATAACTATAAGGCATCGCACCACCAGTCGGGATGACCGTTGCTGTTCCATTGCTTTCATTATTACAAATGACCGCAGTCATAGAAATAGTTGAAGTCAAAGGCGTTGCAGGTTCGTAAATTCCTACTGTTATAGAATCTTTACAACCTTTAGTATCAGTCACAGTGACCGTATAAAAACCTCCACTGAGTGTATCAATAGTTGAATTAGTATTATTAACTCCTGTCCAAGTATAAGTATAAGGTGTTGATCCTCCGATAGTTGTCGTAATGACTTCTCCATCTGCTGCCCCAAAACAAGTCACTCGATTAGTATCTGCCGTGATCTCTAATAAATTAGGCTCAGCGAGTGTGATTGTATCATTAATACTACAATTATTAGCATCTGTAACAATGACAATATAAGTTCCAGCCGTTAAATTGAAAGCTGTATCAGTTGTTTGTACAGGCGTTGTATTCCAATTATAGGAATAATTACCCGTACCACCAGTTGGAAATGCAACAGCAAAACCAGTTGTTTCTTGAAAACAATTAGGATCTTTTTTAGTGGTGCTTATACCTAAAGCGAAGGGTTGAGTGACTATAATTTGATTAATAATAGTACAATTATTAGCATCAGTGATCGTGTAATCATATGCTCCAGCCGTTAAATTTGAAATGATAGCTGTTGTTTGATTATTAGCATTTGCACTCCAATTATAGGTATAAGGCATTGTTCCTCCATTCGGAGTTAACGTTACTGTTCCATCGTTCCCACCATTACAACTTACAGAGGTTGTTGTAACGTTTGATGTGAAAAGAGTAGGTTCTGTAATTGTAAAATTGAAGGTATCTCGACAAGCATTTGCATCTTGGACTATAACAAAATGATTGCCAGGACTAATATTTGTAAAGGTAGAATCCGCTTGTGTTGCGCCATTATCCAATGAAAAAAGAATAGGAGCAAGGTTAGTAGTAGCTGAAAAATAAGCTATTCCATCATTAGCACCATTACAAGTAACTTGAGTTAAAGAATCGAAAGAACTCACTAATTGGCAATCTGTTGTTATACAAGTCAATGAGTCTATTGAACTTGGAATAGAACAACCGCCTTGTTTGACGGCTCGAAGTTGAAAAAAGACAGATTGTAATGGTTGGAGATTAGAAACAGTAAAATCCGTTCCTGTAAAAGTTTGCCAACCACCATTATCTACATTGATTTCATAAGTATTTGATCCTGTTACGGTTGATCGACTAATTGTGATGGACGAAGAATTAGAAGAAGAACAAGTCATAGTAGGTTGCAAAGGCGGTTCATCTATTACAATAGTAATCGTCGTATCAAAAGAACAGCCATATTCATTAGTAGCAGTATAAGTAAAAATATTCGAGCCAGTTGCAGAAAGGACATAAGAAAAACTATCCGTTGTAGCGACAATCCCTGTATCAACCTGCCATTGACTACTTACAAAACTAGGCGTAAAAGTATCTAATGCAGGATAAAGTGCAGGATTTAGTGAGATTTCCCAATTAAAAATATAACCATCATCTGCACCAATATTATCACAAATTTGGAGTTCCCATTGACCATTGAGTGGACAGCCAATTAGATTGGTTAGTGGCTGTGAAGAGGCATAATTTCCAGGAGCCAAAGATGGTCCTGAAGTAGTAGTCACAGTCATACCATTAGCAGTAGCTTGATTCCAAGTAATTGTTGAACTAGGTGTCCAACAATAATCAAATCCTGTCCCTGGTCCTGATCCAAAATTAATTGGAACACCTAGATTTAGTCCACCACCAGAATTAGGATTAGGTACTAATACTGTTGAATTACCATTAGGACAAGTCAATGTAATATCTAAATCGCCAATCCATGAATGTTCCATATTGACACAAATACCTAATAAATCATTAATATTTGTTAAGGTTTGAGTAGGATTAAAATCCGTAAATTCTAAGGTCGTTTGATAACAAACACCATTACCATCAGGTAGAAATATAGAGTCACCTCGGGTAAGAGATGAGGCAAAATTTTGTGTAGTAGGAATAATATTTCCAAATAAATTAACTGTATCGCCTATACAAGCAGTTGTATCTGATGCGCTAGTTCCACTAAAAGAAGGAGGAGGAGCAACTCTAACTCGTTGATTGACAGAGTTGGAACTTGAACAGCCATTAATATCTGTAATTTTAAGCTGTACTCTATATCCACCCGCATTATTAAAGACATGAGAAACAGTTGGGCCTGAAAACGATTGTCCTTCTATCAACCATTCAAAAGTAGATGTTGCATCAGATTGAGCATAACTAGCGTTATTTTGAGGATAGACACCCGCAGCGGTTAGAGTAATTTGATCACCTTCACAAATATCAATATAACCCGTATCTGGCGGAGAAATAGCAGGAGTAGCCGAGATAATATCCGCAATAACCGTCTGACAACTAACTTGACAACTCAAACTTGCCGCCCAACCTGTACCGAAAGTTGGTGTAGCATCAGAGGAGAAGCTAAAAGTAAGACAACCTTGGGCATTATTGGC
>CAKZLL010000444.1 GCA_937125475.1 uncultured Saprospiraceae bacterium
CCTTGGTGTCGGTGCGATGCACCTTAAATATCCTGTTCCTTGATAACTACAAACGGTGTCGGTTCTCTGAACCTAAAACATTAATTAACTTTTGTTACACGGTATTACTTTGCTCAGGTTTAATCTTATAACAGTATCTCTTTAACGAAAGGTAGGTTAAAATAGTTGGCTCTCAAATTAAAAAAACAGCGACTTTTAAGTAAAACTCAAAAGTCGCTGTTTTTATTTCCAATAATTCATTGATTATTAAATACCTCTATTTACATCCCATGCTTCTAAATATACTAAAATTCGCTGCAAAAATGATCCACCTAGCATACCATCAACAATACGATGATCGTAAGAAAGCGACAAAAACATTTTTTGGCGAATAGCGATAATATCTCCATATTCAGTTTCCAAAACAGCAGGTTTTTTCTTGATTGCTCCTGTTGCTAAAATTGCAACTTGAGGTTGATTGATAATCGGTGTCCCCATCAAGTTTCCAAATGATCCAACATTAGTAATCGTAAAAGTACCGCCTTGAATTTCGTCTGGTTTGAGTTTATTACCACGAGCGCGATTAGCCAAATCATTGACATTTTTTGCTAATCCTGCTAGGTTTTGAAAATCCGCATTTTTAATCACAGGAACGATTAAATTACCCGTTGGTAATGCCGCAGCCATACCTATATTAATGTCTTTTTTCATGATAATTTGATTACCATCAAGAGAAACATTCACTCCAGGAAAATCTTTAATCGCTTTGACTACTGCCTCAATAAAGATAGGCGTAAATGTGATTTTTTCACCATAACGCTCTTTAAAAGCTGCTTTATTCTTGTTCCGCCAATTAACAATATTAGTAACATCTGCCTCAACAAAAGACGTGACATGAGGTGAAACATGCTTAGACATCACCATATGATCCGCGATCAAACGGCGCATTCTGTCCATTTCCACAATTTCTACATTGCCACTTCTATCTACTGGAGGCGCTTTATAAACAGGTGCTTTTGGTGCAGCAGTTGTTTTTGGTGCAGCTTTAGCAACTGGTTTTGCAATCGTTATTGCTGCTGGTTTTGGTGCGGCAGTTCTATTTTCGACATAAGCCAAAATATCTTTTTTCGTCACTCGACCATTTGCACCAGAACCTGAAACACCTTCCAATTCTGCCATTGAAATTTTTTCTTCTTTAGCAATATTTTTCACTAAAGGAGAATAAAAACGAGTTGCTTCAACTAGTTCGTCTGTTGTCGCTACTGGGTCAGCATGATTTGCGACTTCATTCGTTGCGAGTTGTTCATTTAATATAATTCCATCATCATCCTCATCCGTTTCCCCTTCTGTACCAATAATCGCGATAACAGTTCCAACTCCAACGACATCTCCTTCGCTAAATAAAATCTCTTGAATAACACCATCTACTGGAGAAGGCACTTCAGAATCCACCTTGTCAGTTGCTATTTCTAAAATTGTATCATCTGCTTCTACTGTATCACCTACATTTTTAGTCCATGCTAAAATTGTAGCTTCTATGATACTTTCGCCCATTTTAGGCATTACCAACTCAACTATTGCCATTATTCTATAATTTTTTCAAGCGTTTTTGATTTCAACAAAATTATATTTTGAAGAATTTTATAAAACCTCTTTTAGTTTTGAAAACAAGAAAAATTTGCACCATGCGAATTTCCGCGAATTTAATTTGGTCTCAACAAATACATAACTCACTCACTATCAATGAGTAATGAACAAATTTACATTTTTTTAGGCATATTTTAGTATAAATTGCCTTAAAATATTCAATGAAAGCGTTGTAGTTCGTTCAATATTTTTCGCACGGTCTTTTCCTCCTTTCACTAAAGTTGCTTCAATATATTCCTTATTTCCTACTGCAACCCAAATCGTGCCAACAGGTTTATCAGGTGTTCCACCTGTAGGGCCAGCAATCCCCGAAACTGCCAGTGCATAATCAACTCCAAGCGTTGTCAATCCGCCTTTCACCATTTCAATAACCGTCTCTTTACTAACCGCTCCATGCGCTGCAAGTGTATCCGCTGAAACATCCAACAATTTCCTTTTTATATCATTGCTATACGCCACGATACTACCTTTGAAATAAGCCGATGAACCAGAAACGGACGTAATATCATGGGCAACTCGTCCGCCTGTGCAGCTTTCCAAAGTCCCAATCGTCACACCTTTTTCTTTACAAAGAAGCCCAATGACCTCGCTGATTGTTTGCTTTTCGTAACCAAAAATTAGATCGCCAATTTTTTCTTTTATTTCGATTACTTTTTGATCCAAGAATTGATTTAAGTATGCCTCATCTTCTCCTCTTGCAGTCAATCTCAATCTGACTTTGCCTAAATTAGGTAAAAATGCGAGTTTAACAAAATCAGGCAAATTAGTTTCTATATCTTCAACCAATCCAGCCAAAACTGATTCACCTACCCCAGCCGTACTAATTGTTCGATGTACAATCGGCTGCGTTTTAAAGGTAGTTTTAAGTTTCGGAATCACTTCATGTTCCATGAGATATTTCATTTCATATGGCACACCTGGCATAGAAACAAAGACCTTTCCATTTTTCTCAAACCACATTCCTGGAGCTGTGCCCATTTTATTGCGCAATGTGGTGCAATTAGCAGGTAAATAGCATTGTTGACGATGCGATTCATTCGGTTTTCTGCCCAATTGTTCAAAAAATCCTTCTAAATACCCCCACATTTCCTCATTAAATACCAAATCAGTTCCAAAATATTCTGCAAGAACTTTTTTAGTAATATCGTCTTTCGTTGGGCCTAAACCACCTGTAATCAAGATAATATCAGCATGTTCAGCCGCACGTTGAAAACTTCTATAAATTGAATGACGCGAATCACTAGCAGTTATGATTTCTGTTACTTCAATCCCAACCTGATTTAACTCGCGCCCCATCCAAGCCGAATTCGTATCTATAATTTGACCTATTAGAATTTCATCGCCTATGGTAATGATATGTGCATGCATAATAAATAAGAGTTTTCGTTACTTGAAATAAACCACGAAGATATTAAATGAATGAAAAGGATTTTTGTTCTAAGCTGACCTTAACAAAACTTTATAGTTCTCTAAAAATCATTATGGGATCAAGTAATATTATTACTTTTTCAAGATTTTTTTAAAGGTGTCAGGTCAATAAAATTTCATTAAAAAACAGCTTTTACGTTTCTACAATAATTGAAAACGAACCAACTTTATTAATAAACTCTCTCGTTTTTCCTCACCGTTTTAATGGTAAATGATTAAAGCCAAAACGGGATATTCCTACGAAAGGCATGACCGAAATCAATAATCGATTCCGTTTTAGCGATTCCTTCTATGTGATCTATTTGATCGTATAGGATTTTTCTCATATGCTCGTTATCCTTAGCTACAATGCGAATAAATAACGTGTAACTTCCTGTTATATAATAACATTCCACGACTTCTGGTATTTTTTTTAGTGTTTTGATAATCTCTTTAGAATCTGAATCATTCTTCAAAACTAAGCCTGTGAACGCGCCCCAATCAAAGCCTAATTTTTTCTCATCCAGTTGAATTGTTGTTTTTTGCAAAATACCTAATTCCTTCATTCTAATGATTCGTTGATGAACCATCGTGTTAGAAATGCCTAATTCTTTGGCAATTTTAGAATAAGGTTTTTTAGCATCCTCGACTAATTCTTGAAGGATTTTTTTATCAAAATCATCTATTAATGGTGTTAAATTTGACATGTTAATCTTATTAAAAGTTATTTTGACTTTAAATTAATCATTATAAAGCATTTTCATTTTTAAAAATAGAAATAATATTGATTTTACTTTAAAATTAACTATTTAAAAATAAAATTAATTTTAACCCTTATTTTTGTATTGTACAAAACTGTTTTAAGAAAAATTAAAAATACAATCAATGATACAAGATACAACACAAGCAGTTTGGACTGCACAGGAATTGATCGATATAGAGGATAAATATGGAGCACATAATTATCACCCGCTTCCTGTTGTATTAGCAAAAGGTGAAGGCGTTCATGTTTGGGATGTTGATGGTAAAAAATATTATGATTTTTTATCAGCATATTCTGCTGTTAATCAAGGTCATTGTCATCCAAAAATCTTAAAAGCATTATACGAACAAGGACAACAATTAACCTTGACTTCTCGCGCTTTTCATAATAATATATTAGGATTATACGAAAAATACATCACAGAATATTTTGGTTACGATAAGGTTTTGCCAATGAACACAGGTGTTGAAGGCGGTGAAACTGCGGTCAAACTTTGTAGAAAATGGGCATATGAAGTTAAAGGCGTTCCAATGAATCAAGCCAAAATAATTTTCGTAACTGGTAATTTCTGGGGAAGAACTTTAGCGGCTATTTCGTCTTCAACTGATCCATCAAGCACTAAAGGTTTTGGGCCTTATATGCCTGGTTATGTGCTTATTCCTTACAATGATTTAGAAGCTTTGGAAGCCGCGTTGCAAGATCCTAATGTAGCTGGTTTCATGGTTGAGCCTATTCAGGGCGAAGCTGGAGTTGTTGTTCCAGATGAAGGTTATTTAAAAACTGCATTTGAGCTTTGCCAGAAAAATAATGTTTTATTCATCGCGGATGAAGTCCAAACAGGTATTGCAAGAACAGGAAAATTGATTGCTTGTGAACATGAAGGATTTTTACCTGATATTCTAATTTTGGGTAAAGCACTTTCTGGTGGTGTTTTTCCTGTTTCGGCTGTTTTGGCGCGTGATGAAATCATGTTGACGATCAAACCTGGAGAACACGGTTCTACTTTTGGTGGAAATCCATTAGCTTGTGCTGTTGCTATGGCTGCTTTGGAAGTGGTAAAAGATGAAAAACTGTCGGATAATGCAGAACGTTTAGGGCAGATTTTTAGAGCTAGAATGAACGAAATGATTGGTAAAACAGATTTAGCAACATTAGTACGTGGAAAAGGCTTGTTGAATGCGGTTGTGATTAACGATACAGAAGATAGCGATACAGCATGGAATATTTGTCTTGCCTTGCGTGATAATGGCTTATTGGCTAAACCTACTCATGGAAATATTATTCGTTTTGCTCCACCTTTGGTCATGACGGAAGAGCAATTGCATGATTGTTGTGATATTATTGAAAAAACAATCTTGAACTTTGAAGTATAATTTGAAATGAAAAAGGATTGGATCTCTTCGAGAGATCCGATCCTTGATATTATTATCTTGTCTGTTTTAAACAATAATTTACTCAAATTCAACTTTTGTTTTCGGCATTTTTTCTCTAAACTTTATTTTTATTTCTTCCAAATACTTTTCACTAAAATTGTGTTCATAGAATAACAATTCCTTTAAATTAGTCAAAGTAAATATCTCTTCTGGAAGGCTCGTTAATGGACATTCAGCTAAACTTAATTCTTCTAATTTTTGCAAATTTCCAATCTCTTTTGGTACAGACGTGAAGGAATGCCCAGTTAGATAAAGAATTTTAAGGTTTTTTAGTTGTCCAATTGATTTAGGAAATTCATCAAGTTTCACACCTTGAAGGTATCGACTGATAATTAACGATGTTACTATTTCTGGTTGAACCAAAGCGTCTTTAAAAGATTCACATTCCTTACATGATTTTGCAGCTGGAGCAGCTTTCTCTAGGATTTCTTTTGGGATGATTTCCAAAATTGGGCCTTTAGGCTTATACTCAATAAAAGTCCACTCACTAGTAGCATTTTCTTTTACAGCAATCGCTTTTGTAATGATATTAACCTCTAATCGTCCTGCCTTTTTATCATAAAATACATTCTCCTCACCATGACGACCTTGAAATATTTGTTTAACAAAATCAAGTGCATCCATATTATTTTTTTCATCCTCTTCCTCGCTTATTTTCTTTTCTTTCTCTTCCATAACTAATAAAAAAGAATAAGGAATAATAGCATATTTGATTTCATCTATTGTTATTTCGCTTGATATTTCACCAATTTTACTATCCCTAATAACAATATTCATCTCACTATTTTCATTGGCTTTATCCATGCTTTGAATCAATGTTTCTTTTGGTACTAATTCAAAAAGCTTTGGATAAATATATTCAACCATTTTTCGGGAATCTCTCTCTGCGGTCGCATCAAAAAATGCTTGAAACCTTTTCAGAATTTCTTGATTAGAATCTGAGTTTTGATCTGTTTTTTTTTCTTGTGCGTATATTTTATCACTACTGAAAGCACCAATAATTATTAACAAAAACAGTATTAATTTCTTGTTCATCATCTTTTTATTTTAAAAAATTAACATTTCATAAACGTAAAATAGTTGACATAAATACAAAAATCGAGATATGAAATGTTTTTAAAGCGTTTCATACCTCGATTTTTATACTTATTTTAATTACTAGACTACAATAGTCCTTTAAAATAAGGAATAAATTCATCAATCGTCATTGTTCCTTTATCGCCATCACCTTGAATACGAACTGACACTTTTCCTTCTGCCACTTCTTTTTCTCCGATGATTAACATAATTGGAATGCGTTTGACCTCTGCATCACGAATTTTTCGACCGATCGTTTCGCTACGTCCATCTAACAAACCACGAATATCATTTGCAGCCAATTTGTTTTGCAAATCTTTAGCATAATCCGTGAAACGATCCGAAATCGGTAAGATAATATATTGATCTGGCGTGAGCCAAAGTGGGAATTTACCGCCACAATGCTCAATTAATACTCCAATAAAACGCTCCATCGAACCAAAAGGCGCACGATGAATCATTACAGGTCGGTGCATTTGATTATCAGAACCAACATAATCCAATTCAAAGCGCTTTGGTAAATTATAATCCACTTGAATTGTCCCTAATTGCCAAGAACGCCCTAAAGCATCTTTGACCATGAAGTCTAATTTTGGACCATAAAATGCCGCTTCGCCATATTCTGTTACAGTTTTTAAACCCGCTTCTTTTGTTGCTTCAATGATTGCGTTTTCTGCTTTTTCCCAATCTTCGTCCGAGCCGATATATTTCGAGCGATCTACTTGATCTCTCAATGAAATTTGAGCAGTAAAGTCAGAAAAACCCATTTTAGAAATAACGTGCTGCGTCAAATCCAACACATCCAAAAACTCTTCTTTCAATTGACCAACTGTACAAAAAATATGAGCATCATCTTGAGTAAAGCCTCTAACGCGCGTCAAACCATGCAATTCTCCACTTTGCTCATAACGATAAACCGTTCCAAATTCTGCAATTCGAACAGGCAATTCTTTATACGAGCGCGGTTTAAATTTGAATACTTCACAGTGATGCGGGCAGTTCATTGGTTTCAATAAAAACTCCTCATCCATTTTTGGCGTGCGAATTGGTTGAAAACTATCCTCACCATATTTCTCATAATGTCCAGAAGTTACATATAATTCCTTCTTACCAATATGAGGTGTAATCACGGGCTGATAACCACGTTTGATTTGTTCTTTTTGTAAAAATTCTGCCAAACGCGTGCGCAAAGCCGTTCCTTTTGGTAACCAAATCGGCAAACCAGCACCCACTTTTTCGGAAAACATAAACAATTCCATTTCCCTACCAATCTTTCGATGATCGCGTTTTTTGGCTTCTTCCAACAAATGAAGGTATTCTTTTAATTCCTTCGCTTTTTGAAATGAAACGCCATAAATACGCGTCATAGTTGGGTTTGTTTCCTTGCTGCGCCAATACACGCCACCCATTTTCATGAGCTTCACCGCCTTGATTTTTCCAGTATTCGGAATGTGAGGACCTCTACATAGATCAATAAAATTACCTTGTTGGTAAAAAGTAATTGTTCCATCTTCCAAACCTTCCAATAACTCTAATTTGTATTGATCATTTTTTTCGGTAAAATGCTTAATTGCATCAGCCTTAGATACTTCGGTACGAACAAAGTCGTTTTTTTTACGGGCAAGTTCAATCATTTTTTGCTCGATTTTAGCGAAATCTTTTGAACTCAATTCCGTATCACCTGCATCTATATCGTAATAAAAGCCCTTCTCAATTGCTGGACCAATACCGAATTTCACATTATCATATAATGCTTCAAGTGCTTCTGCCAAAAGGTGAGCAGAAGAATGCCAGAAGGTTTTTTGCCCCTCTGCGTCTCTCCATGTTAATAAGGAAACGGTCGAATCAGCTTCGATTGGGCGAGATAAATCCCACGTTTCATTATTCACTTTCGCGGCTAAGACATTTCTTGCTAGTCCGCTACTAATGGACGCTGCAATTTGCATGGAAGTTGTTCCCTTTTCGTACTCGCGTACGCTTCCATCTGGTAACGTAATGTTAATCATTTGTATAAAATTTGAGTTCACTACCATACGAGAGTAGTGCGAATTGGATGACTGCCCTACGATTTCATTGTTTTATTTCTAAATAAATTGTTGTTTTGTAGTGCAGCATAACCATAAAAAACAATGAAATATTATATTTTGCGAATATAGGTTTTGTTAATTAAAGTAACAACATTGGATACTTAAATTTTAGTTCCTCATTGAACCTATATTATATTTATCCTTTCTGAATTTCTTCTACAATCTTGCGATAAACCGAGCGACTTTGCAAACTATGCCCAACGCCATCAACGGTAAAAAAAGTTGATTTTTTCCAATTTTCATGAATTACTTTTCCTTCTCGAAATGGCGTAGTTGCGTCTTGTTTATCATGAATCACTAAGCCTGGAATATCAATTTTTTTAACAAAATCTTCAATCGTGAAATAACTCGTCTCAAAACCAAAGGTTTTCTTAAACCTTTTTTCAATAGCTCGTTGACCGCTTTTATTGTAGTTAATTAGTTTGTAATAATCGTCTAAAATCCGCGTAAACTTGGAAGGTGTAGCCATCAAAATCATGCGTTTAATCGGCACAGCATCGAAATTAGCAAAATAATGAGCTACTGCCATTCCACCAAAAGAATGACCAACGACATAATCAGGTTTAAATCTTTGTGCTACTTTTTCGAGTGCCTCGGCATAAAGTACGCCATTGATTGTTTTATGTCCAGATTTGCCTTGAGCAGGTGCATCAAATGCAATTACCGTATAATTAGCTGATCGTAAAGCTGCAATAACCGCTTTCCATCGTGCTGCATTAGAATCCCAACCATGCACTAATAAAACCTTTTCTGGACCGCCTTCCCAAACATAAGTTTGCAATTCAAAATCATGCAAAGGCAATCTTTCTTTATCCGCTTTTTCTAATAATCGCTCTTGGCTTTGGGTGTAGGTTTTTCCTTTTCGGGGTGTACAAAAAATAGTAAACGCCATTTCCGCCGATTTTCGAGAAGAGAACAGTCCGACAGTGTTGACCAATTGACCAAAGCCTTTAGGCGTTTTGACGTAGTTTTTTATTTTCTTTAACATGTTGCAAGACGTATTTTTATGAATTGACTGCAAATGTAAAAATAGTCTTGGGATTTTTTGATTTTTAAATTATACTCCAACCATTACAAAGCAATAGAAAACCCACCGTAAAGCTGAAATCCTACCGTATTTCCCCAAACAGACATTCCATCAAAAGAACCAGAAAAAGGATCATTTTTACCTATATAAGTATTTCCTTTTCTTTTTCCGCTAATATTATTCATACCAAAATGGAAGGTAGATTTTTGGGTGAACCAATTCGACCAAACTTGTTCTAAATTAATCGTATTTCGCCAATCCCAGCGATTAATTCGACCTGATTTTGTACCATCTGGCAAGTTTTGTTTAGCAATATGATACCAAGTAAGATTGGTAGATAAACCAAAATTAAAATTATATCGGAAACTCGTCATTAATGAATTCATAGGCAGAAATAACGTCGTTTCGTTAGGAAAATTCGCACGCATTAAAAAGGTCGTATAAAATCGTTGAAACCTAAAAGTCGTTGTAAATTCAAACAAATATTGAAAATCTAATTCAGTATCTCGATCAAAAGATCCGATTTCATTACTATTAAGTGCTGGTAAATTCATTCGTGTTTGTTCGGTAAGTGCGAGTGTTCTCCAAAGGATTTTGGTATTTTGAACATAAGCATATTCATAATCAAAAATCCACGGAAGCTCAATTTCCAATTCTTCTAATGTAAGTGATGATCCCATTATCCAGCCTTTATCATAAATTTCTAAAGGTGTATCAATTAAAAAAAAGCGAGTGCTATTAAAATATTGTTGATTATCAATTAATGGTAATGAAAGGCGTTTTTCGCGCCCAGCAAAAAAAGATAAATAAGAAGCATTACTACTTCCAGAATAATATCCCTGATTTTTTTTCAACCCAAGTAACATATCTAATTGCACCCTAGGATAAAAATCCAGTTTTTCATTCTCGTAATCAACTCGTCCAGCAAGATTAATGCGGTTCGATTTTCCCCAAAAAGTACTATAATGTCCAAATAAACTATATCGCTCTATATTAATATTTTTTGTATTCTTAAAATAAGTTTGAATAATAGAATGATCTCGACGGGTTGCTGATAATTCAAATTTACTCAATAAGTTTTTTTGAAAATAACCAGCCGTTATATTCGTCAATGTCTCCTCTCCTATCAATTGTTTTACGCCATAAAAATTCGATTGCTGATGCGCTGTCCCATCTACTTTAATATAAAAATTACCGTTATTATTCTTATTTTTTAAGGAAACTGGAATAAAAATATCTAATGCACCTCCAAAATGCTCAAAATCATAACCATAACCATAAATACTATCTTTTAAATAATCTCGTGTTTTATCAAAATTCACATCACCACTCGTTGACTCACTATTCATATAAAAAGCACTCAAACCAACTTCTAGCTTTTTACTGGAGAAAGTCGTTTTATGTCCAATCATTAGCCGTTCTCTTTCTGGCAAATCACGAAAACCATCCTCATTTTCATCTAATTTTTTTTGATAACTATATCCATCAATTATTGTCTCGGTACTAATAGTCGTTCCTTTAATTCTTTTATAAAAACGACTGCTTATCTGCCCAAAATTCTCGCCTTGTTGGCTGCCTTGATATTCTAATTTGAGTTTGCGATTAGGCACTGACAATCCAGCATTAAGATTACCAAACAATGCATTATAAATACCTCTTGGTACATAGCCTGTTCCGTATTTTTTAGCAAAACTAGTTGATAAATTATTGTTTAATAAATTTCTACCAATACCATCATAAGGCATTCCAGGTGTATAATTAACATGTCCTTTTTGAATACTATTATGTAAATAATGGGTTAAAATCGGGCTATCTACAAAGGATTGGCTATTTGAAATAAGGCAAGAAGCAAGAAATATAAGCGTTAAAAATTGTTTCATTATTCGATTATTTCATTAATATACTGTTGTATTATTCGATTATTTCATTGTCCAATTGCTAACTCTTCACTCATTCGAACAATGAGCGAAGCGACAACAATGAAACAATCAATTAATAACTACCTCTACTCCTTTTTGCCAATTTTTGTCTTCTGCACCATAATATAAATAAGCTGAACTTGCTCCTGCTTGGTATTTTCCTGAAAATTCTGCTTTCAAATCCAAATTAATTACTTTAGTTTCATTGGCTTTTAAGTGCCTGAAATATACGACCAAATAATTATCTTGAATTTCATAATACGCAAATTTGTTCTTCTCTTTTAGCTCTTTGAGTTGCCAAGGTTGAAGGCTCATTCCAGCAGGAATACCAATTAAAGCAATCGGATTAAAAACATCCTCATTTTCTATATTAACAACCTTAGCGGTTAGACGAAGCGTTTCGCCAGTTTTTGCTGTATTTTTTGCAAAAATCGTTTCTAACTTCACTTT
>CAKZLL010000445.1 GCA_937125475.1 uncultured Saprospiraceae bacterium
CAACTGATGCAGTAGCTTGGGAATGGTATTTTGGAGATGGAGGAACATCTACCGCCCAAAACCCTGTTCATACTTATCAGGATACAGGTGTTCATAATATTGTCTTGATTGTCACGCATCCTCAAGGTTGTACAGACACATTGACTTCTACAATTGATATTAAACCTGATTTTACCTACTATTTGCCAAATGCCTTCACACCAAACGATGATGGAAAAAATGATGGTTATAGAGGAGTAGGAGAGTTATTTGCGATTTCTAATTTTAGCATGCAAATTTGGGCGCGTTGGGGAGAATTGATTTATGAAACGAACGATCCGACACAAGCTTGGAATGGTCGTAAGAAAAATTCAGGCGCAATGGTTCAAAATGGTGTTTATGTTTGTCTAGTCACAATGACAGGTCCGAGAGGAGAGAAATTGGAATACAAAACTTTTGCAACAGTTGTGAGATAATTAGTTGAGAGTTGAGAATTTAATTCTCAACTCTCAACTCTCAACTCTCAGTTACTTAAAGTGTTTGGTCGTTTGGATTCTACCTTTAGTATTTTGCATCGTTATCGATAAGTTCGTGGTTGATAACTTAGTAATAAGAAATTCCTCTTCTTTATCAATTAGAAAATATTGACCATTATTGTTCACAACTTTATGATTGATATTACCAGTATTAAATAAAACAATCGTTTCAGAAACCCTTTGCATTACATCTGCCTTGCTTCGAATATCATTATATTCTGCTTGGGTTAACCTACGAAGCCAAAGAACAGAAATATTTTTCTGACCTTTGGCTTCCCATCTAAATTGCTGACCATCTCGCTTTCCTGTACCATCCGCATTAAATTGAATATCAACAAAACGCGTAAAATCCGACGCTTTTTCACCTTTCCAATTGCCTACCAAAGCTGTAATAATCTTGGGTTGAACTTTGGTTTTAGGTGGTGCAATGACATTTATTTTTTTCTTAGGCGTACTAGGTTTTTCTACCGTTCTTCTTTTAGGCTGAACTGGAACGGATACTTTAGGCGTAGGCTTGCTATTATTTTTTAAAGCTTTACGCTTATTCTCTTCTATTTGTTTTTTTTAATCTCTACGGTTTGCGATTTTGCTTTTTCTTTGATAGTAAAAGTAGGTTCTTCACTTTCCCAAGTTAAAAGATCGGCAGGTTTCATTTTCTTAACCTTCATTTTTAGTTCTTTACCAAAAACGGCTAGTGGCTTTTTAGCACCACCACTTAAAGTCATGATATGAGTATCTTGAGTAAATTCTGGCTTGTCAGGATTCAATTCATAATAAAAATCAATATAATCCCCATTTTGTAAAGACCAAAGGTTAATTTCCCAAGGCTGACCAAATTGACCATTACCTTCTGCCCTCATACGAGCGTAAGTCTCTCCACTTTCTTGGTAAATGTATAATTTTATATTAGCTTCATAACCATCTTTAGAGACTTTATAGCTATAAGAGCCTACT
Organism: uncultured Saprospiraceae bacterium; assembly: GCA_937125475.1. GTDB lineage: Bacteria > Bacteroidota > Bacteroidia > Chitinophagales > Saprospiraceae > CAKZLL01. The sequence continues at coordinate 1,470 of CAKZLL010000445.1, forward strand.
TTATCTGCTTGAGCAGACACTGTATTGATATTTAAAAATAAGCCTAAGAAAAATAGCGAGTAGAAAAATTTGGACGATAGTCCTTTGTACATTATCTCCATTACTTTATTTTTTTTGTGTAAAAATTAATGTTTTAGCTTGCGTTTATAGTTGTGAAACTAAAAATATAGTTTTCTTTAATTCATAATTCAATTTTCCTTCAAATTATTGTGCAACTCGGCAAATTTTCACAACTAATTAAAAGATTTTTTTCCTATTAATAAGATGCAAAAATAGGCAATTCGTCACGTTATTTTTTTAGAAAATATACTGAGTAGGACAAAGGCATGCCTTTGCCCTACATTGTCCTAAATTATGACATGTCGAAAATAATACCATTTTTTAAAAATCACTTAATCCATTAAGAATGGTTAGAAAATATACTATAAATGACAGAAATAAAACAAATCAGAATTATAATCAGCCTTTTAAATTTTTTTGACTAATAAATGAAGTGCAACGGAATTACTTAATTGTAAGTTAGAAAAATCAGAATAGGATATCGAGATAGATTTGTCAAATGGTTCAATGTCTTGAACCGTGATTTTAGTTCCTAACGTCAATTGCTTTTTATTTAAAAAAAGCAATAGGTTGGTCGAACTATCTCGTATTGCTTTGAAAATAACAGTTGACTTCGGAGGAACTTCTGCTAATGAAATATAATTAGGGTTATTGAAATTCCCATCTTTGTCTGGAATAGGCGAGCCATGCGGATCAACTGATGGAAAACCCATTAATTCATTCATTCGATCAAAGAACTTCTCCGATTTAATATGTTCTAATTCTTCTGCTATTTCATGAACTTCTTCCCAGCCGAACCCCATGATTTGGGCTAAGAACATTTCTGAAATTCTATGTTTTCGAATGACTAGTGCTGCTACTCTTTTTCCTTCTTCTGTAATTCTTAATGGTTTGTATTTGGTATATTCAATCCATCCTTTGGCTTGTAATTTCTTGACCATATTATTAACGGTAGGCTTACTGACTTGCATCTTTTTACCTAAGTTCGTCAAAGTAATAGCTGTATCTTTTTCATTAAGAAAAAAAAGTGCTTTTAAGTAATTTTCTTTTATAATTGAAGACATAACTTTAATTTTTACAAAAAAAAGATAGATTAAGCTAATAATAAAAATAGATTATACTAATAAAATTGTTAGATATGACTAACTTTGCATTATGAAGCATAATATTCTACAAAGAAAGCGATTTTTTAGATTACTTTTCTCTCTTATTTGTTTATTCATAGGAATAAATGGATTTAGTCAAAATGGAACAATTAGCGGTGTCGTTTCAAATGAAGCGGGAGCGTTAGAGTTTACGACGATTTCATTATCTAATATCAATGAAGTAGCGACTACTAATTTGAAAGGATATTACAAAATAAATAGTATTCCATATGGTTCTTATGATGTTTCTGCGTCTTATCTTGGTTATATAGAAGTGACCCAGACTGTTACGATTGATGAAAATAATAGCGACTTGACGCTTGATTTCTTTTTGACTGAAAAGTCTATGACACTCGAAACTATCGTGGTTTCGGGTACTAAAACCTTTAAAAGACAAACAAATTCCCCTGTCATTGTCAATGTGATTAATAGTAAGTCATTGGATAATGTACAAGCATGTAATTTATCGGAAGGACTAAAGTTTCAGCCAGGGCTTAGAGTAGAAACGGATTGCCAAACTTGTAATTATACTCAGTTGAGAATGAATGGTTTAGCAGGAGGTTATTCTCAAATTTTGATTAATGGAAGACCTATTTTTAGTCCATTAACTGGGCTTTATGGAATGGAACAATTGCCTGTTAATATGATAGATCGAATAGAAGTGATTCGCGGCGGAGGTTCTTCGCTTTATGGTTCAAGTGCGATCGGCGGAACTGTAAATGTCATTACTAAAATTCCTAAAAAGAACAGTTACGAAATCAATTATAACTATCAGAATATCAACAATCAAACCTCCGATCATCAAATAATGGGAAACTCAACGATTGTATCGGATAATAAAAATGCTGGTATTTCTATCTTTTTTAATAAAAGAGAAAGAGGGCTTTATGATCATAATGATGATAATTTTTCTGAAATTCCTTTAATCGAAAACACGTCATTTGGGATCAATACTTTTTTCTTACCTACGGATAATCAAAAATTAGAATTAAGTATTAGCCAACTCAATGAATTTAGATATGGAGGTGAAATGGTTGATAAACCAGCGTATTTAACGCAACAATCGGAAGAAAGAACGCATAATGTATGGATGGGAAGTCTTGATTATCAAGTTAATTTTAATAATAATAAAACGAGTTTCATTTCTTATGCAGCTTGGCAAAATACAGCGAGAAAACACTATACGGGAATTTTACCCGATGATGAAGAGGAGTTTCAGCATCATTTAGAAAATGCACCTTATGGTTTATCGGATGTCAGTACGTTCAATGTCGGTGTTCAAGTAAACCATCAATTAGATCATTTCCTGAATGGTAAAAATATCTTGACTTTTGGATCAGAATATGTGTATGACGATGTGTATGATGAAATCGTAGCATATAACTATTTGATTGATCAAACGACGAAAGATTTTGGTCTATTTTTGCAAAGTGATTGGGAAATCTTACCTTCTCTAACGCTACTTACTGGTGTGAGAATGGACAAGCACAATTTCGTGGAAACGCCTATTTTTAGCCCTAGAGCGTCATTACTATATAAATATAAAGATTTTACGCAGTTTAGATTGAGTTATGGCGCTGGCTTTAGAGCACCTCAATCTTTTGATACGGATTTGCATATTGCATTTGCAGGCGGAGGCATTTCTAGAGTGATTTTATCACCAGATTTAAATTCAGAGAAGTCTAAAAGTTATAGTGCATCTATTAATTTTGATAAACCTACTGATCATTTTATAGCTGGATTTACTTTGGAAGGGTTTTATACTCGATTGAATAATGCGTTTTATTTAGAGCCGATAGGAGCGGATGATTTTGGAGAATTATTTGAAAAAAGAAACGGACAAGGCGCGACAGTACAAGGAGCAACGGTTGAATTACGCGCGAATTATGATCGTAAAGTACAGTTAGAAGCTGGATTTACTTTACAGAGAAGTCAGTTTGATAATGCCGTGAAATACATTGATGAATTACCAGCAATTAGAGAATTTACACGTACGCCAAACGAATATGGTTTTGCGATGTTGAGTTTTACACCGAATAAAAAATTTAATGCTAATATTAATTATGTTTATACGGGAACAATGAAAGTACCGCATTTTGGAGGTGCACCAAATCAGACAAAAGATGAAATTATTACTTCTAAGTCATTTTCAGAATTGAGTGCGAAAATGGGATATACAGTTGATATGAAGCGAATGAAATCTAAAATTGAATTTTATTTAGGTATGAAAAATATCACTAATGCTTATCAAAGTAGTTTTGATATTGGTAAAAATCGAGATAGTAATTTCGTTTATGGTCCAGCTCAGCCTAGGACGTTTTTTGTTGGTTTAAAAATTAGAAATTAAAACGTGTATATAGTTCATAAAAAAAACCTGTTCTAATCTAATGTTAGAATAGAGATTTTTTCCTAAAAGTGTTTTACTCTAAATTAGAAACTCAAAGAATACCTCATTTAAATTTTTATACAAAATATCACATCTGAATTTATTCCATGTCTAATATGTCTTCGTTCTGAGAATGATTTGTTTCTAATTCAGAATGATTGAGTGGATGGCGGATTAAATAATAAAGGACAATAGTTTGTAAAACAGGAGTAGCGAAATGTAGTAATAAATTGAGAAAATCTTTTAAATCGTAATGAGAGGATGGGAATCGCATTGCTTCGAGGCAGGAGGTTATAGGTAAAAGTATAACTAGAATTATCCCGCCTTTTAGAGCGACAAATTTATTTTTAAAAATAAAAGCAGCTCCAACGACAAGCATTAATACGCTAAGGATAGCACGCATTATAAACGAAGGCTTTCCCCATATTCTCATCCATTCTGTAAAACCATAATTGAGTAGATCACGGCAAGTATCACCGAAAGAATAGGCGCAATAACTCCACAATACAAAACCTGTTATCGTTGATAATTTCATTCTAATTGTTATTTTTTTTAGAAAAAAGAGGAATAAAAACATTTGATAAGTCAATAATAAAACAATTTAAACGACCTATATATATATGGTGTAAAAAAAGGATACTTTTATCATAGAATTTTTAATGAAAAATTTTATATTACTCTTCTGTTCGTCCTTTTTTGAGCGAACTATCATTATATTTGGGGTATATTTAAAATATTTATATTAATGTTGTTGCAGTATGAAACAAGAACATAATATTTAAAAGGACTAATATGAAGCTAATAACAAATCTCTCTATTTTATTGATTTCAGTGGTATTATTATTGCCATCTTGCGTGTCGAAAAAGGCGTTGCAATCTGCTCAAGCGGATTTGGCAGCTAAACAATTAGAATTAGAAAACGCAGAGAAAGACATGACACGCTGCGAAAAAAGCATTATTGATTATCAAAATAAACTCAATCGATGTGAGCAAGATAAAGTCAAAATGCAAGGTGATATAAACGCCAGTCGAGATGTTGCAAAACTAAGGAATGAACAACTGAAAGATCTTAAAACACAGATCGAAGATTTTAAAGCACAACGCGATAAGCAACTTAATCAAGTAGATAACCTGACTGTTCTTTCAGGAAAAGCAACTGATAATATTAAAGAAACACTCAAGCAATTGGGGCAAAAAGATGACTATATCCAGTTAATACAAATGGCTAAAAGTAGAGCAGATTCAATGAATTTAGCTTTGGCAGTTAATTTGAAAAGTGTTTTAAAAGATGGTGTTGCGGATGATGATGTAGAAGTTAAGGTTGATAAAACCGTTGTTTTTATTAATCTTTCTGATAAAATGTTGTATCAAAGCGGAAGTGCTACATTAACAACTAGAGCTAAAGAAGTATTAGGAAAAATTGCAAAAATCATTGAATCTCGCCCAGGCTTAGAAGTCATGGTTGAAGGTTATACGGATAATGTTCCGTTGAAAAGCGTTTGTATGAATGACAATTGGGATTTAAGTGTTATTCGTGCAACAGCTGTTGTAAGAACTTTGCATGAAGATTATAATATTAACCCGAATCGCCTTATTGCTGCTGGTCGAGGTCAATATAATGCATTAGGAGACAATTCAACAGCAGCAGGTCGGTCACTAAATCGACGCACTAGAATTATCATTCTACCTAAGTTGGATCAATTTTATGATTTATTAAATCCTAATAAAGTACCAAAGTAAGTAGTTGCAAGATGCTAATTTTGTAATTATTAAAAAAGAAAAGAGGCGAGTAGTAGGTAGAAGCCTATCATTCGCCTCTTTTATGCTTTTATCTATTTCTATATGGTTTGGCTTGAAGAAGAAATTTGGTTTCCTCATCCTGAAAATGCGGATGAAGATGGTATATTGGCGATTGGAGGTGATTTGTCGCCAGAAAGAGTTTTGTTTGCTTATCAACATGGAATTTTTCCGTGGTTTAATGAAGAAGACCCTATTGTTTGGTGGTCACCTGATCCTCGATTCGTTTTGCGCCCTGCTCAATTGAAAGTTTCAAAAAGTATGCGTAAAGTCCTTCGAGATGAAATATTCACTTATACTTTTGATCAAGATTTTCGAGCGGTTATTACTGCTTGTGGCAACAATAAACGACTTAATCAAAGTGGAGGTACTTGGATTACGGATGATATGTTAGAAGCATATTGTTTATTACATGAACTGGGTTTTGCTCATTCCGTTGAGGTTTGGCAAGAGGAGGAATTGGTCGGTGGTTTATATGGCATTGGCTTAGGAAACTGTTTTTCTGGGGAGTCAATGTTTACTAAGGTGAGCAATGCTTCAAAAGCAGGATTTATTACTTTGGTAAGAAAATTAGAAGAAAACAACTTTGATCTAATTGATTGTCAGACACATACTAATCACTTAGAAAGTTTAGGTGCAGAATATATGGCAAGAACTGATTATCTTGATTATTTAGAAAAAAATAAATCAATTCCAACTGTGAAAGGAAATTGGGGAGATTGGCTCATATGAAAAAGATAAATATTTTATATGAGATATTTTCATTTATGACTATATCTTTTGTATTTTAGGGGTTTAGAAGTTTTGTCACTAAAAACCACTTTTTTATTTTTTACTAAAAACCTTTTTTTAAATATTATTAGATTTATTATTACATATTAATACATTTTTATATTTAAATGAAAAAAAATGAATTTAAATATAATATATGTGTTAAAAATTAATAAAAATATATACGTAACTACAAGCTAATTTTTGCCGTAAAAAATAGTATTACTAGTTTATCTTCCTCTATCATCTTATTTGAACTCACATATCAATAAAAGAGTAAAAAATATCTGTGACAATTCTGCTTTTTTTACTAGCATGGTTTTTGCAATTATATTATACAATATACTTTTTGAAAATAGGTATTCATGCCAATTTTCATAATTATTATTTGAGAACACATTTTTTATAAAAGGAAATTCATATATGTCACGTTTGATATCATTAGCACTTTTTTTAATTGTAGGTATTTTAGTCTATAATTATTTCTTCGGAGATGAAGCTGAAAAAGCAAGAGCTAAGAACGTTTTTTCTAAAACTAAGGAATTAGGATTGGAAATCAAGGACTTAGTAAAAGCTGAAAGAGTAAAATATGATGAAGGGAAATATGATAAGATTGTTAATAAAATAAAAAATGTTGTAGGGAAAGATGATGAATTAAATGATAAGTATTCTTCTCAGTTAAATGAGATTGATGAACTTCAAGATGAATTAAAAAGAGAACAACGTAGAAAATCCAGAAGTAGCTCTAATTATGATGAAGAAAAAGAGGATGAATTAAAGATACAATTAGATGGATTACTCAAAGAATTAAGTAATAATTTATCTAAATAAGATTATTATTTATAATTTTCTTATTAAAATTAACACTTAGTGTCCTTTTTTGTGACATGGCAAAATACGATTATTTTAAATATTAAAGAAAATAACATAAGTAAGTTTTAACACTTGATATTTTTTTATAATATTTGTATTAAAGAACTAAAAGCATATTTTAAAATTCTCAATATTATGAATAGCAAAATTACACTATTAACTTGCTTATTAGCACTTGTTCTTTATGGCACTTCAGCAGACGCACAATGTTTGTCTGGAAACTGTAGAGATGGGTATGGCAAGTTTAAGTATGAAAGCGGAGATCTTTATATAGGTCAATTTGAAGCACATAAAAGTCATGGTCAAGGTCTTTGTGTTTATACTTCTGGTATTAAATACGTAGGAACTTGGAAAGGTGGTAAAATCGAAGGTGAAGGACGTATGTATCTTCAAGATGGTTCTATCAAAGCAGGTATCTGGAAAAACAATAAATTTCTAAAAGAAGCTACTGCTGGTTGTCTTTCTGGTGATTGTGAAAATGGTTATGGTATCTATCTATATGAAGATGGCGTAAAATATATTGGTGTTTTCAAAAGTGGCGCACCTAGCACACAAGGTACAGTATATTATACTGACGGATCAAAATATGTTGGTAAATGGTCTTCTCAAAAAAGAAATGGTGAAGGTACATTTTTCACTACTGATGGTTTGATTAAAGAAGGTGCTTGGCAAAATGATAATTTTATCGGTGCTACAAAATCTGCTAAAGGTTGTGTAGAAGGTAATTGTCAAAATGGTGATGGTATTTATGTATATAGAGATAATACGCGTTACGAAGGTGCTTTTGTAAATTCAGTAGCTCATGGTAAAGGTATTTGCTATTATTCTGATGGTGATATGTATGTTGGAGAATGGAGCAATCATAACTTTGATGGTTTTGGTACAATGTATATCAGTGATGGTACTGTTTTAGAAGGACACTGGAGAGCTGGCGAATATGTAGGAAAAGCTAAAGCGCAAGATGAGGCAGTTGCAAAAACTAACCCTACTGCTTTAGGAAAACCTAAAGTTTATGCACTTCTTGTTGGTGTAGCTCGCTATAATCATATGAAAAGTTTAAGATATACTGATGATGATGCTTATAGAATGTATGCTTTCTTGAAAAGCCCAGAAGGTGGTGCTTTAGCAGATGAGCAAGTGAAAGTTTTGATTGATGAAGATGCAACTAAAGATAATATCTTGAAGAGCATGAGAGAAATTTTCAAAAAAGCATCTCCTAATGATATGGTATTTTTCTACTTCTCAGGTCATGGTTTGAAAGGATCTTTCCTTCCTATTGATTATGATGGTGTGAATAATAAATTGATGCATACAGATATTACGAATATTTTGTCTGAATGTAAAGCAAAATTCAAAGTTTGTATCGCTGATGCTTGTCACTCAGGTTCAGTTGAAGAAAGCCTTTATAGCCATAAAAGCCCTCAAAATTTGATTGAAAGCTATTATGATGCATTCCGTGCTTCTTCTGGTGGTACTGCATTGATGATGTCTTCTAAAGCTGAGGAAACTTCTATTGAGAATAATGGTTTGCGTCAAGGAATTTTCAGTCACTTCTTAATTAGAGGATTGAAAGGTGGTGCAGATAACGATAATAATAGCGTTGTTACAGTGAATGAACTGTTTGAATACGTGAAAGCTAATGTTAGATATTATACTAATAACTATCAAACTCCAGTTATTTATGGAGAATATGATGATAGTATGCCTTTGGGGGTAGTAAGATAGTCTAGTTCATTATGCTAATTAATATATATTGAGAAAAAGCCTGTATCTGAAAAGATACAGGCTTTTTTTGTAATATAATATGCTACTTAATCCCAAACGAATAGCCATTTAATGCCTTTATACAAACCGACAAAAATATAGCCTAATGGTCCAGGTCTAACCTTATCCTTTTTATCTTGTTTGGTATAAAAACGGAGTGTAATGAGAGAATATTGATTTTCTTGATCATAGCGTTTTATACTTCCTTTATAACTATCAATCACGCCATTTAAACGCTCTAATTCCTTTTCTACTTTCAATATTTCACTAACATTTTTAGCTTGATTTAATAGCTCTAAATAGCGGTTCCGTGTTTTTTCCGCGTTCTCTAATCTGATTTTTATATCATAATAAGTATCTGTTACATCAACACCATTTATATTTTCATAATTAACCTTTCCTAATTGTTTGAAATTGGTCAAAACTGAATTTAAACTACTCGAAGGTACTCGCATTTGCAAGTAAGTATTCGTAGAACTAACCATATAACCTTTATACGATACCATTATGGATAAGGCGCGGTCTTTGATTGTCTTAACTGAATCTACAAGGAGAGAAAGCTGGGCATTATATAAAATAATCCGAGGTTGATCATTAGGATTAGCTTCCGATTTAGAAGCCGAGCGTTCATCATCATCCGTTACTTGTGCTAAACCCAAACTATTTACTTGCTGTTTCTCTTCAAACTTGCCATTATCATTGTAATCAAATGCACTACTTTTTGACATCATTCTCGATGAAGAACAACTCATCAGTATCATTACAAAAAAACTTATTACTAAAATTTGTATTTTCATTTATTTAATTTTTGTTTAGTCAAAATTGGACTAAATGTGATTGAACTAGATTTTATTAGTGTAGCTAATCTAAGATAAGATGAAATAATAGTATTGAAAGGTGTGTGCCCAATAAAAAAAGCTTTAGCACAGAATGTATCTAATTATTAATACATTCAGTGCTAAAGCTTTTTAATAAAATCCCTATAATTGAGCTTTATTTTAAAATAAGTTTACTTTTTAAAAGGTTGTCCATTTTTATAAGGCACAACAAAGACTTTTGGTAAGCCTCTGGCAATTACAGTTTTTTTAACTTTTTCTGCGTCAGCTTGTGAAGCAAAATTACCTAATAAAAATACTGTTACATTCTTCCCATTAGCTAATACTTTTTGAGTAGTAGAGATTGAACCTAAATCGGCATATTTCTGACGATCAAAAAATCTAGGATTGCTATAAACACCTAATTGGATCTTATAAACAATTCCTTGTGGTTGAGGCTTTGATCCTGCTCCTGGTCTGTTTGCACCTCCAGGTATATTTGGACTAATATACGTTTCATCAATAACATCAGTATCTACTATTTTAGAAAAAATCGCATCTTTGTACATTCCTGTTTTAGCAATGATTTTACGTTTGATTTCTGCTGCCTCTGCACGACTTTTATACGTACCAATTTTGTAACGCATTAATCCATCCTTAATTGGCTCTCTAA
>CAKZLL010000446.1 GCA_937125475.1 uncultured Saprospiraceae bacterium
GCAGTAGCTTAGATGAATATTTAGATGCTGGAATTAAGCCCAAAGGAGGTAGTATTTTAGCGTATCCTGTGGCTAATCCTAAAAGATATGGCGTTGTAGAATTTGATGATAATTTCAAAGCCATTTCCATCGAGGAAAAACCAGAACAGCCGAAATCTAAATATGCTGTTCCTGGATTATATTTTTATGATAATTCGGTCGTGGAAGTCGCTAAAAATTTAGAGCCGAGTGCAAGAGGAGAATACGAAATCACTGATGTGAATAAATATTATTTGGAACAAGGAAAATTACAAGTCTTAGTGTTAGGTCGTGGCGTAGCATGGCTCGATACAGGAACACACCAATCGTTAATGCAAGCCAGTAATTTTATTCAAGTAATTGAGGAGCGACAAGGCTTAAAAATCGGTTGTATCGAAGAAATCGCTTATGAAAAAGGTTTTATCAATACAGAAGAGCTAAAGCGAGAAGCACAGAAATATATCAAAAGCGGTTATGGTCAGTATTTGCTTAAATTAATTGATAATTAATCTTGTGCCATTGTTGAATTATGGACTATTATCTTAGACTGGAAATAGGGCTTAATCTAAGATGCTAATGGTAAAAAATGAGTATTCAAATAAGCGTTAAATTGAATTTATAAAATACTGGTCTTCAACGCTAATTATTTGCATTAGTCAGAATGAAAAAATAAAAAACTCTATATCAAAAAATGCAGACAAAAGGTGAATTTATATGGCTTCAGAGATTTATTTAAATAGATTCAATAAAGAAATGGGAGAAATTTCAATATCAATTAGTGATTGGAAAGCTTGTGAAAACAAAATAAATGAATTGAAATTAGTCAATGATGAAGGTAGGTTAGATAGAGTTGAATATTTTTGTAAAGCAATAAATGATTGGATTCCTATATTTTGGATTGACTCAAAAGGAAATGGATTTATGAGACAAAGTGGATTTTTTCGTTTTGAAGAAAGCTTTGAAAAAGCAATCAAGGTTGCTAAGAATTTAGATGCCATAATTTGGGGAGAAGATGGTCAAATATTATATGAACCTAATTATGGAGTTATTTATGATGACTGTGAACCTTATGAAACACCTACAATCACTTTTGATGATTTCTTAGATAAGAAGATATATTTTCAAGAAGATGTAAAAAAGGCAATTCAAGAATTAATAAGAGAAAAAGTGGAAAATCTGAATAATAATTCAGAATTAAAAAATTGATTCCAAGAAATACAAATCTTACATCTCCAAATCAAGATTAGAAATAAAAAAGAATGGTTGGCAACTTACTTGGAGAACTTTATACAAAACGGAAGGTGCTGAGTTTTATAAACTAAAAATAGAAAACGATGAAGAAATACAAGGAATGCTGATGATAAGCCTAATGAATGATGAAATGTTATACATGAATAATGTAGAAATAGCACCACATAATTATGGCTCAAAAGGAAATTATGAAAATGTAGCAGGTTGTTTGATTGCTTTCGGTTGTCTAAAAAGTTTTGAGCTTGGGCAAAATCATTATAAAGGTTATCTAACATTTGAAAGTAAAACAGAATTAGTTGACTTGTATAAAAAAAAATACAATGCAACTTTGGCAATAGGACAACGAATGTTTATAGAACCACAAGAAGGCCTTAAACTTATCGAAAAATATCTAAATCAAAAGCTATAAAATCTTCCAACAAATGACTAAAATAATAAATGAAGGTGGAATAAATGGAACAGGACAAGGTGTTGTAAATATTAATAGTAAAGATTATAAAGGCTTGCAGAAAGCTATTCAAGAACATGCAAAAAAACAATCATTTAATCAAAAAATAAAGTATGAATTGATTAGTTTAAAACTTCAACTGGAAAGCTATATTAAAGAAAAAAAACCTCTATCAATTATATCTTCTGGAGAATTTTTAAGAAGATACTTAGATGCTATAAATATAAAAAATAAAGATTTTGCTAGCTACATAGAAATAGAAGAAGCTAATTTGAGTATGATAATGAAAGGCAAAAGAAAAATTAATACTGAATTTGCTTATAAGCTAGGACAAATTTTTAATATTAATCCTAATTACTGGCTACTTATACAAAGTAAAAATGAATTGTTACGAATAACTAATAAAAGGAAAAGTACTTTAAAAAAGTACAAATTAAATGATTTGTTGAAAAAAGCAGGGTAAATCTAAAAAATAAAGCTGCACCTAATAAAAACTGCGTCTGTCATTGTTGTATGCAGTTGGTAGTAATTAAAGGAAACAGAATTTAAAATGAATAAAACATATAGAAAAGGAGCTATTGGAGCTTTAACTGATGAATACGAGAAAGCTCTGAACGAATTAAAAGATTTGCTCTTACAGATTCCTGACGCTGAATTCCAGAAAATATATGATGAAAAAACGGAGGTTGACTTTCAATCAGTAAGGAATATAGTTTTGCATATGATTAATTCAGGATATGGTTATGCAAATTATATTAGAAAAAGGTTTGGGAATAATTATGTTGTTCTAAAAATAGAAATTGAAAAAACTGAACAAGGCATATCTAACCTTGAAAAAATGTTTGAATACACTGTTGAAACTTTTGAAGATAAATGGCATTTGACATATGGCGAATTAATGAATACTATCATCAAAACTTCTTGGACAACTTACGATTTAGAATCTATTATTGAACACGCAATCGTTCATATTTTAAGACATAGGCTTCAAATTGAAAAAATGATTGCAAAATATGGAATAATATAGTCCTTCTCAGAGTAAAAACTACTGCCCTTCTCACGCATTAACTATCTCTAATGGTTGATTGTGTTGCTGAAATGAAAAAACACAATCAATTGAAGTTGAATCATAATATATGTATTACAGGAAATATCCTATTCGCCACAACCAATATCAATTAACCCACTTACTAGCGGTGATACATTACCGTTTTTGTACTGCATATTATAAAGCGAAATCAGCATTGATAAAATAAGCGAAAATCAGTAGGGAAAAGGCATGCCTTTGCCCATTATATATAGCTAAAATTAAAATAAACCGAGCTATAAAAAAGGTAAGCGCTGGAATTTCCGAAGAAAAACCAACGCTTTTGGTAAACAAGTAATACTGAATAAATTTATCTAACTATCATATTCTGATGTGTCTAATCAAGAGAGGTTATTAATTAATTTTTTATTGAACTGAAATCGTTACTTTTATTGCGTCCGTATTAGCAGGATAAACAAAACTATCATCAACAATTTTGACAACTCCACTTTCTGCTGGTCCAGATGCTGCTCCACCTCTAGCTGGCTGATAATTGCCTGCTCCAGGATATTCATTGATTTCTGTGCCTGCATCCCAAAGCTCAAGTTGAGCTGTTACATCACCCGAAATGGCTGTTCCATTTTCAAATAAAGTAATTCCTGTTCCCTTAAAAGCGTAGAATAAGTCATTTGTATGAACTAGCATCGTTGCCAAGTTCAAGTAATCGCCTTCTTCTGCATCGAAAGTGAAAGAATAAGTATTCGCTGGCATTAAAGGTCCTGCGGCAGTTGCGCCATCAGGTGTGTTGAAAACACCGCTTTTTGTAACACCTGTTAATGCTTCAAGTGCTGTTGCTAAAGTTGCTGGATCACCATCTTCTGCTAAAGCTTCCAAACCTGCACCTCGATCTGCTTCATTTGCAGCAAAAATTGGTGTTGCTCCTTGATCATGAACCGCCCAAACTCCAGGAGCGAAAGGAGAAGCATAGCCTGTATTATTAGTTATGCCTTCTAACATTGTTGTATTACTGCCATCTTCTGCTAATGCTTCTAAACCTGCTGAAGCCGTTGTTCCATCAGTAAACATTTTTACGCCACTTGGGTGAATTGCCCAAACTCCAGGAGCAAAAGGAGTTGATAAAGAAGAACTACCCGAAATGTTTTTGATTGTTGCTGTGAATTCTGTTCCGCCGTTATGTGCTAAAGTCACTTGAATAACATCAGCATTAGCAGGATATGTAAATGCATCATTAACGACTTGAATGGTACCATTTTCGTCCGTGCCTACATTTGAACCGCTTTGACGAGGCGGTTGATTCATTCCTGTTCCAGGCATTTCATTGACTTCTGTTCCAGCATCCCAAAGGTCAACTTCTGCTGTTACATCTCCTGTGACAGGATCACCATTACTATCATATAAGGCTAAACCCGTATCTGCAAAGCCATAAAAAAGATCGTTTGATTGTACAAACATAGTTGAAAAGGATAAGTACATGCCTTTTCCTGCATTAAAAGTGAATGTCTTTTCTTCTCCTGGTGCAGTCAAACCTGCGATTTCGCCAGATGCTAAATAATTTTTAGGTGTTAATACATTTTCAATAGTTACAGTGAAAGACCCTTTTGCTGGATCTGTTTCACCATCATCACAAGCAACAAAACCGACAATTAGTAGCGCTAGTAGGAATACTTTACTTAGAATTTTCATTTCTCTAGTTTTTTCTTTTAATAATTAATTAGTTCGTAAAAAATGGAAGTTAAAAAAGCAGATAATCATAGTATCTAATAAAAGTTCAACTATTTTCTCTACTTCCTTTTAGTTGTTTTGATAATCTGATACTGCAAAGATAGGCTTGAAGCATTACAGCCACATCACGAAAAAATCACAAGAGTATCACAGCCTATTTTGATACTGTTTTAAAGCTATTTTTTGTATTTAACTCATTGAAGATCAGTTATTTAAATAATTTTTAATAAATATATTAAAAATATAAATTGTCTTATTTGGGACATTTTTTTAAAATAAAATTGGATAAAATAATAAACAACCGATTAGATGAAACAGATTGGAATGATATTGTGATAGTTTTGTGATAGTTAGATTGTAAGTTTGTAATAGAGATTTTTAGGCTTGGAAAAAGCTATTTGAAAAGAAGGGAAAATTGAACCTAAATATATGAAAAAGGTATTAGTCGTTGAAGATGATAGGAGTATAGTCGAGTTATTGACTATTCATTTGAAAGATTTGGATTGTGAAGTAACTGTTGCAATGGAAGGAACAGAAGGCTTGCGCAAAATATTAGCACAAACCTATGATTTGATCATCTTAGATTTGATGTTGCCAAATATGGATGGAATGGAGATTTGCCGAAGAGCACGCGCCAAAGATATTCATTCTCCTATTATGATGTTAACGGCTAAATCAGAAGAAATAGACAAAGTATTAGGCTTAGAAATGGGCGCTGATGATTATATGACTAAGCCGTTCAGCATTCGAGAATTTATAGCACGAGTGAAAGCCATTTTTAGGCGGTCAACTTTAATAAAAGATAACCTTAAAGCCAATAATAAACAGCGATTAATGGAGTTTAGTAATTTGCATATTGATCTAGATAAACGAAAAGTAACGATTAATAATCGCAGAATTGAGCTTTCGCCAAAAGAGTTTGAATTACTAACCTTACTCGCTTCTAGCCCTGGAAAAAGCTATGATCGCTCTAAGATTTTAAACCTAGTTTGGGGCTATGATTTCGATGGTTTTGAACATACCGTCAATTCTCACATCAACCGCTTGCGCAGAAAAATCGAGCCAGATATTCAACGACCAACCTATATTTTAACGACTTGGGGCGTGGGGTATCGCTTTAACGAAGAGGTTTAATTATAGAGAGGTGTCAGGAGCGAGGTGTCAGGTGTCAGTATTAAAATTTGCTGACACCTGATGCCTCGCCCCTGACACCTAAAAGAAAAAAACAAGAAAATGAATAATAGAATATATTGGAAAATATCCATGACTTTTTTGGTTATGCTTGTAATTTTAGGATTTGGTTATGCTATGATTACGAGTTATGTGGCGAGTCAATATATGGAAGAAGCCAATCAAAAATTATACGGAAGTATTGCGGATACAGCAACTGTTCAATTGAAAGAACTGATTGATGAGGCAGGAAATGTAGATATGCCCAAAGTACAGGATTTAATGCATTCTTTGATGGTCATTAACCCTAGTATTGAGGTTTATTTATTGGATAAACAAGGAAAAATCATTACGCATGTCGCGCCATACAAACGCGTAAAATTGACAGAAGTCGGACTTGAACCGATTAAGAAATTTATTAATAGCTCAAAAAGACCATTTATAAAAGGAGATGATCCAAGACATCCAGGCGAGAAAAAAGTATTCTCTGCAGCTCGAATTTTGGATGGAAAAAAACTGACTGGTTATCTTTATATCATTTTGGCAAGCGAAGAACAAGCGGCTGTAACTTCAACATTATTAGATAGTTATATGCTAAAAATGGGCTTTAGAATGTTTATTGTAGCTTTATTAATCGCGTTGATTTTTGGTTTGATTGCCATTTGGTATTTGACTAAAAATTTATCTAATATTATCGAAAAAGTAAGGCGATTCAAAGAAGGCGATTATGCCGCACGGATTGATAATCCAAATGATAAAGACCTTTCTGTTTTATCAAATACCTTTAATGATATGGCAGATACAATCGTTGCAAATATTGATCAACTGAAATCTGTCGAGCAATTGAGGCGCGAATTGATTGCTAATGTTTCACATGATTTGCGAACGCCATTAGCAATTATGCAAGGCTATGTCGAAACGCTTTTGATCAGAGAAGATCGAATTACACCGCAAGAAAGAGAAAAATATTTGAATACAATTATGAGTAGTTCTGAAAAATTGGAACAGCTTATTAAGCAATTATTTGAATATTCAAAATTAGAAGCTAAACAAATTCAGCCACAAAAAGAAGCGTTTTTTATCTCAGAATTAGTCCAGGATAATTATCACAAATATCAAATTTTAGCACAAGAAAAAGACATTAACTTAGAGGTCAATCTTTCGCCTGATTTGCCTTTGGTATTTGCTGATATTAGTTTGGTGGATCGAGTTATTCAAAATTTAATGGACAATGCTTTGAAATTTACACCCATAGGCGGAACGGTTGGAATTTCATTAGAAAAAATGAATGATGCAGTCAAAATAAAAATTTCAGATACAGGTCGAGGTATTTCAAAAGAGCAACAATCTTATATTTTTGAACGCTATCAAAAAACTAAAAATCAATCAAATACAGGCGCAGGATTAGGTTTAGCTATCGTCAAAAAGATATTAGAATTGCATGATGCAACGATTCAAGTACAAAGTCAACTGAATAAAGGAACGGTTTTTATGTTTGACCTTCCAGCGTTTGCAGGCTAAATTGTATGATGAGTTTTTAAGCCATATATCTACACGAGAGAACTGGCTACAATTTTGTTATCTTTATATTCAAAGCTACCAACCTTATTAGTGCAGATAGCGTGTTAGTAGTATATCTAAAGCCAAACTATGCCTGTTATTGAATCAACAACGGACAAAAAAGTCAATCAACTCATCAAAAAAGCCTTGTCAGGTAGCCGAAAGAGCCAAAAAATGCTTTATCAGCAATTCTATGGCTATGGCATGACTATCAGTATTCGCTATGCAAAAAATAAAGAAGAGGCCGAAGAAATTCTAAATGACAGCTTTGTGAAGTCCTTTAAGAACTTGCACAAATTTGATTTTAAAAAGCCTTTTAAGTTTTGGTTTAGGAGAATAGTGATTAACACTGCTATTGATTATATTAGAAAAAATAAGAAATACCGTCAAAATATTGATATCGAAGAAGCGTATGATCTTTCTGTAGAAGCAGATGGTTTATCGCAACTCTCTGTACAAGAAATTTTGCAACTCGTCCAACGCCTCGCGCCTTCGTACAAGGTCGTGTTTAATCTCTATGTGATAGAAGGTTATACGCATCGAGAGATTGCAGAAGAACTTGAAATCAGTATTGGAACATCTAAATCTAATTTATCAATGGCACGTACCCGATTGAAAAAAATGTACCTAGAGTTGAACAAACAAAACATTGAGTATGGAAAATAAAGACTTTGACAATATATTTTCAAATAAACTAAGCGGTCTTCATGAGGAGGACTTCACGCCCAAAGATGGCTCGTGGGACAAAGTGGAGGGCATTCTCAATGATCGAAAAATCTTACCACCTCAGAAAAAAAAATGGTCTGGACTTGTCCCGATTATCTTGTTATTGTTGTTAAGTAATTTCTGGCTCGGATGGAAATATTTATCTGTTGATAATGATCGAACGCGTTTACAAACGACAATAACAGATTTAAATCAAAATCTAATTGATTATAAAACGAAATTAGAAGAAGCAACAATTAATTCTAATTCAATAATTAAAAGCAAAAGTAATAAAGGAAATAATACACTTTTGTCTGATAATCAAGTGACTACTGTAAAGACAAAAATTCAAGTTGTTGAAAAAATAGTCGAGAAAATTGTTGAAAGAATTATATATATTCCTCGACCTGTTTTTACGGATTTAAATGATGCTGGAAGTTTATCGATTCAATTGCCGAGTAGTTTTTCGGTAGAAAATGGAGCCGAGGAGTCTAATAATGATTTTTCTTTTAATCTGAAAAATGGATCAAATATCTCTAATATTCCAGATGATTATGGCGATACAACAGCAGGGAATTTTTACATTTCTGAAAAATGGACGAACTCCTTAAACTTCATTGATGTAGAGGCAGAAAGCGGAAATATAAGCGAAAATAGTGCAGATAACAGTAATAATGTAACAGGAAGTTTATTAGATAATCCGTTGAATTTCCCAGATTTAGGAGATAATTTATTCAAAGTGGATGACGAAATTCGAGAAGATAAAGTTGTAATGTTAGATCTATTACCTCTTAATCCATTAAAAAATAAAAGCGAAAAGTTAGATTCTATAAAATATACAGATGATAAAAAAGAAGATAAAGTTAGTTTAGCGGATCATTTAACAATGATAGGATATGGTTTTGCACCAAAATCTTATGAAGCTGGTGTGAATGGAAGTGCTGCTTATGGTTCTTCTAATCAATACTATAATCGAATAACAACTAATGTAGGGATTGAAGGAAGTATTATTTTACATAATCAACTCAGATTAAATGCTCAGATTAATTATGCTAATATGACTTATGAGGTGAATGATATTTGGCAAAATCCATATACTGACGCTTGGTTTGCTGCTTTGCCTGATTTAGTGGGTAATGATCCTGCGGATAAAGTAAATCGAGTAAAAGCCTATCAGCATTTGGTTGAAGTGCCGATTATGATCGAATATCCTTTATTTAGTAATAAAAACTGGTCGCCTTTTATTGGCTTTGGTGTGAAAGCTCGTTATCATATTGCTCAAAAATTTGAATATGAATTTGTACAAGCACCACAATTTACTACGGTTTATGGCATGCCTTACGTTAATACGAATTTCACAGAGTTTGGTGTGAATACGATAATGGGATCTTTGGGAGCTGATTTTTATACGCGAAGTAATTGGATTTTACGTATTCGATTAAATTACGATAATGATTTTAATAGTAGTGGATTTGATAATAAAAGTTATCAAGATATTGGTGTAGGAGCGAGTATTATTTATCAATTTGATTAAGGATTTATAGGATTTTAATTAAAAAAAGGTTCATTGACAATTTTTGCCTTTTAGTCCAATGTGGGCTTGCCCCATTGCTCTAACTCTTTAAAAAACAACGGGGCAAGCCACCACTGGATTAAAAAAATATTTATTCTGGCAAAACTTGTTAATGAACCAAAAAAAATCAGCTTTATAACTTAAAATCGTACAAGTTAGGGGGCAGATGCTTTGAAGGCATCCGACTCCTAGGTTTTTAAATTGAGATTGTCAAGAACCATTTTAGCTAACCAATTTAATTGTCTTAAAATCAGGATTAACAATAGAAACTCCGTCCTCAATACTCATTTCAATACCATCAATAATGCAAACCGAAACATCAAATGGTAAACCTATCCAATTGATTTTAAAGCTTTTATATCCTTCTTTTAGTTTGCCAGTTCTTTTTTGCGAAAGTGTTAATTGATCTGAACTGCCTTCTACTTTAAAGGAATATAACGCATAATTACCTGTTTTGTAAGAATAACCATCTCCGCTATCTTGATACAATTCACTGGTTTCTATTCCATTTTTAAAATACACATTCAAAGTCATTTCTTCAATAACGCGCTCATTAGAATATTGCATCACAGGCGCAATCGGTAAAACAGATCCAGCTTGTACAAAAATCGGAATTTTGTCTAAAGGCGTTGCAACATGAACGAGCTGCTGCCCATTGTGAAACTCATTTGACCAGAAGTCATACCAATCATTTTTAGGCAAATAAACATCACGAGCTAATGCACTAGGTGTTGAAACGGGACAAGCCAATATATGATCACCAAAGATAAAAGCTTCTTCATATTCTGCCGCGAATTTATCCTTTTGGTCATAAAATGCCAATGGTTTAATCACAGGGTCGCCATCAATTGTATTTTTGCGAAAAGCAGTATATAAATAAGGTAAAAATTGATAACGCAATTCAATCGCCTTACGAGCTAAATCGGTATATTCATCGCCAAAAGACCAAGGTTCTTGATCTTGTACTTTGCCACTTCTTTGCAATTCCTTGACTACTTCTGGATCAATCGGCGCACCGCCATCCAAATGATCACCCATCGAATGAACGCGCATTAATGGATGAAAAATTGCCAATTGAAGCCAACGAACGAATAACTCTCCACTCGGATTTTCGGCAAAACCACCAATATCAGAACCAATAAAAGAAAAGCCCGAAACGCTCATACGCTGTGATTGAATATTAGCTAAATGCAAATGTTCCCAAGTCGCTAAATTATCGCCTGTCCAAGCTGCTGCATATCGCTGACCACCCGAAAAAGTCGCTCTAGTGAGTAAGAAAGGGCGTTTCTGAGGACGCAATTTCTTGATGCCGTCAAAAGAAGCGCGAGACATTTGCATCCCATAAACATTGTGGGCTTTCTTGTGACTACAATGATGCCCGTCATAATCGTGACGAACACTTTCAGGGAAAGTTTTATAATTAATC
This sequence comes from uncultured Saprospiraceae bacterium, assembly GCA_937125475.1. Classification (GTDB taxonomy): domain Bacteria; phylum Bacteroidota; class Bacteroidia; order Chitinophagales; family Saprospiraceae; genus CAKZLL01. Next base: position 10,922 of record CAKZLL010000446.1, read on the forward strand.
TTGAAAACGGCTGGCTCGTTCATATCATTCCAAAAACCACTAATGCCGACTTCGTTTACTAATTCTTTGTACAAACCGCCCCACCAATCTCTAGTTCTTGGATTGGTGAAATCTGGAAAATGGCATTCGGAAGGCCAAACGGGACCTTTCATTAACATTCCGTCCGCTCTTCTACAAAAATGTTTTCCTTTAATTCCTTCTTGATGTACCCAATAATTTTTATCGACCTTAATCCCAGGATCAATCATGACAATCGTCTCAAAACCATCCGCTTTGAGGTCTTTAATCATAGAAACTGGATTGGGAAAAAATTCCTCATTCCATGTGAAACAACGAAATTCATCCATATAATCAATGTCCAAATAGATCGCATCACAAGGAATTTTTCGCTCTCTAAATTCTTTCGCTAATGCACGAACTCGATTTTCTGGATAATAACTCCACTTACATTGATGAAAACCCAATGACCAAAGCGGCGGTAATTCGGGCTTCCCTGTGAGTTGTGCGTATTGTTTAGTCACTTCTGTGAGATCTGGACCATAAATAAAATAGTAGTTCATTTCGCCTCCACTAGCAGAAAAACTACTGACTTGATTGTCTTGTCGATCAAAAGAAAAACGTGTTCGATATGTATTATCTAGGAAAATTCCATATGCCAAATCTTGGTGCAAAGCATAATAAAATGGAATAGCACGATACAAAGGATCTGTTTCTGGGGTGTAACCAAAAGCATCAGTATTCCAATTTTCGAAGGCTTTTCCTCTCAGGTTGAGGTTATGAGATTTGTCTCCTAAACCAAAGAACATTTTCCCTTTAGGTGCTTTTTTTGTCAATTTTATCTTAGAAATACCTTCTAGTAGGCTTTCTCGTTGATAAAAGCCAGCATTATCTTCACAAATCGTCTCACTGTCTTTATTAAAAAAATTGACTAGCAAGCCTTTTTTCATCACTTGACAAGTCACTTCATAAGTCGCAATTGCGTAATAATCCTCAAATTCTTCAAAGTATATTTCGGGTTCTTGCGCTTTAAAATTAGGATCTAAAGCATAAGAAAAATCGTCCATAAATTCGCCATCAATGCAATAGCGCAGTCTAAAGATCTTATCTGATAGGACATGAATACTTAAAACAATATTGTTTTGGCAAGTAAATTCAAAATAATGCTTGTCTTGTGAAAATTCATTAACGACACTAGGAAAATGCCGCGTGATAATATCGGGTACTCGGTCGCTTCCTTCGCTTTGTAAATTCTCTTCCATCTGATACTGCGTTTTATTTTTAGTCGGAATATTAAATTAATTCAATTACAAGCTATTCTTGTGAATTGATGAAGATAAATATATTAATTTTTTACTACAAATAAATCTTTTAGGCGGAGGCTGAATGGAAAATGAAGATAGGTAAATGGATTAAAATAGGTATTAATAAATAGCAAAAACAAGAAAAGTATAGTTGTTAACCACTTTTTTCTTGGTTTTGTTATTTTTGACCTTATTTAATTCTGTTCCTCTTTTCCAACCGACCGCACGGAGACCAATAATATCGAACTATATTATTATCTTAGTCCTTCTATTTCAAAAAAGCGCGGCTAGTGAGGGCTAGTTGCTAGAAACCAGCAAATATCAATGAAGCCAGAAAAGTATTTAAAAAATTATATCAATGGTCAGTTAGTTCCGCCTATTTCGGGGCAGTCTATTACTTTATATAATCCTGCGATTGGAGAAGTCTATGCTTATGCACCCGATTCTACGCAGAAAGATGTCAATGAAGCAGTAGAAGCCGCAGAAGCTGCTTTTCCAAAATGGTCAAAAATTGGTATCAAAACTCGTTTTCGTTTGATGATGCGTTTAGCGGATATTATTGAGCAGTATTTGGAGGAATTTGCGCAAGCTGAAACGACCGATACTGGCAAACCCATCACGCTGTCCAGAACCATTGATATTCCGCGCTCTCATTCTAATTTGCGCTTTTTTGCAACAGCAATTGCCCATTTTTCATCGGAAGCCCATCAGATGGAAAATCAAGCGATTAACTATACCTTGCGTCAACCGATTGGCGTTGTCGGCTGTATTTCTCCTTGGAATTTACCCTTATATTTATTCACTTGGAAAATTGCACCTGCGCTCGCGGCTGGTAATTGTGTCGTAGCGAAACCCTCAGAAATCACGCCTATGACGGCTTTCTTATTATCAAAAGCTTGCATCGAAGCGGGCATTCCTCCTGGAGTTTTGAACATTATACATGGCTATGGCCCGATAGCAGGACAAGCGATTATTGAGCATCCGAAAGTGAAAGCAATCTCATTTACAGGAGGCACGAATACAGGACGAAAAATTGCTGCGATTGCCGCGCCTATGTTCAAGAAATTGTCTTTAGAATTGGGTGGAAAAAATCCGAATATCATTTTTGCAGATTGTGATTTTGAGGAAATGATGGCAACGACGCTCAATTCTTCCTTCGCTAATCAAGGTCAAATTTGTCTTTGCGGATCGAGGATTTTTGTCGAAGAACCACTATATGAACGATTTAAAGCGGAATTCGTCAAACGAACGCGGATGCTAAAAGTAGGTGATCCGACTTCTGCAATCACAAATTTAGGCGCGGTTGTTTCGGATTTGCATCGAGAAAAAATATTGAGCTATGTGGAATTAGCCAAAAAAGAAGGCGGAAAAGTACTTTGTGGAGGCGAAATCGCAGAAGTAGGTGGAAAAAATGCCAAAGGTTATTTTCTAAAACCTACGATTATAGAAGGATTAGCGCATGATTGCCGCACGAATCAAGAGGAAATCTTCGGACCAGTCGTGACGATTATGCCATTCAAAACCGAAGAAGAGGTATTAATGTATGCGAATAGCGTCGAATATGGTTTGTCAACTACGATTTGGACCAACCATATTTCACGAGCGAATCGCATGGCAGAACAAATTCATGCTGGCGTAGTTTGGGTGAATTGTTGGTTATTACGCGATTTACGAACGCCTTTTGGTGGAATGAAATCTTCAGGCGTTGGTCGAGAAGGTGGTTTAGAAGCATTGCGATTTTTTACAGAAGCTAAGAATGTTTGCGTGAAGTATATGTAAATGTAGCGATGATTTAGATGTTTTAAGTGTTAAACGGTGTCGGTTTTCAAAACGGACACCGTTTCTATTATTATTTATGAAAATCAGGCAATCTTCTAAGCCATAACATTAATTCTCCTTTTCCAATAGTGATATTATTAGCTAATGAGATTTTTACCTTATGAATATTACCGATTCGATCCGTTAATATCAAAGTATAGTTTTCCTTTGATAACTTATCAAATAAATAATAATTAGCACCTCCATTGCCCCAATTTGCTATTTCTTTAACAAGAACAGGATTTAGCTTTATCTAATAGATCTATATCTATAAATCTTTTTAATAATGTAGATTGCTCAATTTTTAAGAAATTATCCTGAATGGTATATGTATTATAATAATTCTTATCTTTTGTTTGATTATACCCTTTTATATATAGAGCGGTTCTATTTCTTTTTCAGGAAAGAATCGATTATAATCAATGATCGCTGCTATTGTAAAAAGTAGGAGAATTAGAGCGACTAATGCTGCTTTTCGGATTATATTATTCATGAAGATTTGTTTTTATTGAGTAGCAAAATCAGGTAATAGACTTAGCCAAGTTAATAATTGATCTTTTTTCACAATCGTATTATTGACTACAGAAATATTAATATGATGTTTTTGGTTAGCAAAGTCAGTTAAAACTAACTCATAATCTACTGCATCTAAGCTTTCAAAAACATAATAAGTAATATAATTGTCCTTTGCTTCTTGTGCTTCAATTGTCCTTACACCTTGAACATAATCGGATTTATTAACTAAGGTGAAATCCTTATAATATTTTAATAAAGTTGTTTTTTCAATTTTTATATAAGGCGGTGCACAAATAGTTGGAAAGTAAAGGTTAACATCTATACTTCCTGATTTGACATAGGTTGGACTTGGCTCTATATCTATGAAATCGGCTTTCGTAAAAATTATAGCAGTGTCTTCTTTCACAAAAGTGTTTGGATTATTGAGCCATTCCATTAATTCTCCTTCCTTGACAGTAAGATTATTAACTAATGAAACTCTCCTACTATAAATATTATCACTATGATCCGTTAAAATCAACGTATAACTATGAGTAGATAAACTATCAAAAATATAATATTCAGTAGCTTGCAAATCGTCTTCCCAAGATTCAACTTCTTTGACATTCTCTTTTATATCAGCATTTTCAAAAAGTTCTATTTTTTTAAAGTTATCGTCAAGCGTAGATTTATCTATTTTTAAAAATTGGCTATTGATGGTATATTGTTGATAATAATATTTGTCATCTATTCCATCGTATATTTTTATATAGGCTGTATTATTTATTTTTTCAGCTATCATTTCTTTAATTATATCAATTTGAACCTCTTCTCGTTTTGGTACAAACCGATTATAGTCAATAATTCCAGCTATTATAAAAGTAATAACAGTAAGTGTTATTATTGTATCTTTTCTTTTCATGATGCAAGGTTTATGTTTTGTGATTATTAAAATAAGGCGTTTAGATGGGAATACATTAAAATTATTAATCATTTTTTTGAGTAGAAAAATCAGGTAATTGCTCTAACCAATCAAATAATTGGCCCTTTTTTATTATAATATTGTCAACAAATGTAAATTTGATATAATGTTTTTGATTAGCAAAGTCTGTTAATACTAATTTATAATCTCCTTGTTCTAAATTTTCAAAGATATAATAGAGAATAGGTTCTACTCCTCTTCTTCTGGTTTGTATTTCTACCCTAAATTGATCGTTTCCAGCTTCATTAATTATAGCGAGGTCTTTATAATACTTTAATAAAGTAGTTGTTTCAATTTTTATTGATTTTTGATAAGTACTATTCTTCACAAACTTGCTTTCATCGTTTAGCAATTCCAATAATAATCCATCCTTAATATGAATACTATTTTTTAAAGAAACTTTAAATTTATGAGTTTCATCAGCGTAATCTGTAAGAACTAGGGTATAAGTGTCTTTGAACAAATTATCAAAAAAGTAATATTTGGTAGAATCTTGATTTTTTGTCCAAGTTTCCATTTTCTTTACGGTTTCCCTGAAATCGAATTTATCAAATAGCTCTATTTTTTTAAAGCTTTTTAATAGAATTGATTGCTCTATCATTAGAAACTGATCTTTGATTGTATCTATTTCATAATGATGTCCGCTTTCCGTTTCATTAGCTTTTTTTATATAAAAAAAGCTTTCCTCGTCCTTTGCTTCTTCTTGAACTACTTTTATTTTTTTTTCTTTTGGAAAAAAACGAGCATAGTCAATAGCGGCAGCTACTGCGAAAACAGCTATAATGAGAATGATGATCGAAGTTTTTCGTGTCATAATGATGAATTATTCTTTTTTGAGATTAATAAAAGACGCTTTAGTTAAATGTAAAGGTATTCTAGAAAGCGGAAATAGGCCATGAATTCAGCCCTATATAGGCAATGATTCTTGTGAGG
>CAKZLL010000447.1 GCA_937125475.1 uncultured Saprospiraceae bacterium
ATAAATCGCAAAGCTGCTTCACTTTATTGGTGAGGCAGCTTTTTTATTGTGATTGCTGAAAAATATTATTCACAGTACAGGAAGGCGAGAAATTTTAATTTAGAGGATGATCATCAAACAGGAGAGGAGTAAATACCAAATTTTGATGTTACGTTTTTCTATATATGTAAATTTATTAGAGCTGGTCAAATTGTTAATTTTTATATACATAACTAGCTGAAAAAATTTTATAGGTAGCTTAATTTTTTAATATAAATCTCATGCTTTAGAATCTTCCCGAAAATTCCAGAATAACTCATAAATGGTCATATTTTAGGCTATATATTTTTCCTATAATTTATATTATGTTAAGTAGAGTTGTGTATTTTATAGAAATACCTCCTTTTAGGAGGAAAAATTACCAATTTATACTGTTTAAATATGCTTCTCAATCTTCTTTTAAATTGTTTTCTGTTTACAAAAGTTTTCTTCAAGTAGTTGAGCATATTTTAAGTTGACACAAACACAAGCATTTTTCATCTTCATTCATAAGAATTTCTATAACTTCGATTGTTCCATCAAAGTATTTATAAAGGCTATTTTTTTAAAAAACCTAACAAAATAAATACGAAATATCTTTAGACTACACCAAGAATAAAAAAAGCGGTTAAATTTTCGAATTGAGGCTATAAAATACCTTAATTCGAAAATTTAACCGCTCCTCTCCTGCTTATTTAAACTAAAAACTCAATTTAAACAAAGCTCTCACTACCATAATATAAAGAGTATATATCCCATTAAAGCCACTAAAAGAGCCGAATGTAAACGATAATCTTGATACCATTTTGTATCTTCCATACCTGCCAAAATCAATTCTTTTTGATAAGTGTATTTTTGAACGGTTTCTTCATTTGGCGGAGCTGTCATTAAACTAACTACCACAAAAACAACTGTACTGAATAAGATATTTAGACCTACATTCATAGTATAATGTAAATGCCATAAGTCATTGACTTGCAATATGAAAAGTGTTAATCCAAAGAGTGTTCCTAGAGTTAATGCAGCAAAAGAACCAGATCCATTTCCTCTTTTATAAAATACACCAACTAAGAAAATAACGACAATCGGAGGTGCTGTAATCGAAAACATTTGCTGTAAATAATCCCAAAGACTTGGAAATTCTTGTATCGCAGGTGCTAAAATCGCAGCTATTACCATTAATATAAAAGTAATCGCTCGACCATAATTCATTTTTTGTTTTTCGGAAATACCTTTTTGTCTAGGTTCAATAAAATCTACAACGATTAATGTTGATGCAGAATTTAAAATAGAATCAACACTAGACATCACTGCTGAAACCAAGCCAGCAAGCACTAAACCAAATAACCCTGCTGGTAAAACTTCTTTCATTAAAGTCGGAAATACAGCATCTCCATTCTCCAAATCTGGATATAAACCAATCGCCATCGCTCCTGGAATAACCATTAAAAACAAAGGAATGACTTTTAAGAAACCAGCAAGCATAACGCCCCATCTAGCTTGTTTGATGTTTTTACTACCCAAAACACGCTGGACAATAAATTGATTAGTCGTCCAATACCAAAAGCCAAGAAACGGTACGCCAATCAAAAGCCCTGGCCAAGGCAAAGTCGTATCATCAGCAGATCGAACAACAGAAAAATGATTAGCGTCTTTTCCTGCATCAGCCGCAGCACTCACTACATTTGCCCAATTATAATCGAACTTTTCAAATAAAATAATTGTCATAATAGAACACCCAATAATCAAAATAACTGCTTGTATCGCATCGGTATAAACCACCGCTTTCAATCCGCCAAAAGCGGTATAAATAGCTGCAACACAAGCAACAATTAAAGTGATTTGCCACAGTGCTAAACTTGGAAAAAAGATACTAAGTACCATTGCACCAGCATATAAACCACCTGCTAATTCGACAATAACGGACATTATAATTGTTACCGCAGAGAAAAATATCCTCGAACGAACATCATAACGATATTCTAAAAATTCGGGTATCGTAGTAATTTTGGCGCGAAGATAAAGCGGAATAAAAATAAGTGCTGCAATGATCAGCGGGACACCCGACATCCATTCATAAACAGAATTAACAATTCCTGTTGTGTAAGCCGCACCCGATAAGCCGATAATTGTTGCACTAGAGATATTGGAAGCAAATAGAGAAAGTCCGATTAATCCCCATGTAAATGACCGCCCACCTAAAAACAAGTCATCTCCTGTTTTATTTTGTCGAGCAACGTAAAAACCAATTCCAAAAACCAAAAGGAAATATCCAATTAGTATCGAAAGATCTAATGTTTCTAATGTAGTATTCATTGTTTTAATTAAAATGGTTAGAACTCTAAATTTTTGATTATCCCTAAATGTAGAACAATATTTTTAAAAAATAAAACGACTAGCCTCTTATCAAGAAGCTAGTCGTTTTATATAATATTTAATCTTCTCATAGTTATTTTTCATTTAATTATGTTGATGACACTCATTTTCTAAAGACGAGAAAAAGCAACAATTTCTTCCAACGCCGCTTTACTTTGTGGAATATTCGGTGTAGAAATAATAAAAGTATGAAACATATCTTCGTATTCAGTATAAGTCAAATCAATGCTATCTTCTAATGCTTTGTTTTTTAATTTTTGGACTTGTGTCAATAAAATTTCGGCTTTCCCAACTTGAATAAGCATTGGTGGTAAGCCACTTAAATCAGCATAAATTGGTGCGACTAAAGGATTTTTTTCATCTGCACCTTGCAAATATTTATCTGCACAATCTAATAAAAAGTCTTGACCACCAATATCAAAAGCATCATTTTCGATAATTGAACCACCTGTTGCCTTAGGTTCAACCCAAGGAGAGATCAAAACAGCAGATTTTGGCATTAGCTCTTTTTCTTCTTTCAATTTCAATAAAATCCCTGTACATAATGCAGCTCCTGCCGAATCTCCCATTAAAATAATTTGCTTTGCATCATAACCCTTCTCTCCGATTATCGCTTCATAAACAGAAAAAGCATCATTATGAGCCGTAGGAAAAGGATGTTCAGGCGCAAGTCGATACGCTACACTTACTACAATCGTTTTCGCCTCTTTAACTAATCGATTAATAAAAGGTCGATGGGTGTCAGTAGATCCATAAACATAGCCTCCGCCATGAAAATAGATAATCACTTGAGTAGAAACTGGCTCTTCTGGTCGAAACCATTCAACTTTGACCCCATTTAAAACCTCTTTTTCACTATCAATGGTTTTATCATTTTTAAATGAACGACTGCTCATTTCTTGGAGATTTCTATACCACTCCATCCCCCAATCTAAGCTATGATCTATTGTTTTTCTCATTGTTTTTTGAGATAATTCTGTACTTAATGACCATGTAGAACGTTTTGCTCCACTACTTATCCGTCGAAAAACACCGCCTGTTACAATAGATAATAATTCGAAAATATAAACGATAAAACGCATTTGTTTCCTTTTATGACTAATGATTTAATTAACAATCGAATTTAATTTTTTTTAATAAAAAAATCTATTTTTGATTAAAAAATTATCAAACCAATTGACTTCTTTAATTAAGTATCTTAGGAGACCTTATTATATTATTCTGCCCTAAATATTTGGATATCAGATATTTTCAGTACTTTTATCAATTTTCAACTATCAATCATTATTAGCAATAAAACAATGTTACTAGAAATACATTCAGAAAATCCATCTTCGCGCAAAATTCAACAAGCCGTAGAAGTACTACGAAAAGGCGGAATTATTATTTATCCAACTGATACCGTTTATGGTTTAGGTTGTGATATTTATAATGCGAAAGCGATTGAGAAAATTTGTAGAATAAAAGGCATTAAATCAAAAAAAGCTAATTTTTCTTTCATTTGTAATGATCTTAGCCACATTTCAGAGTTCACTATTCCTTTTCATAATACTACCTTTAGAATACTAAAAAAAGCACTTCCAGGTCCTTTCACTTTTATTTTAAAAGCTAATAATAAAGTACCAAAACTTTTTAAAAATAATAAAAGAACAGTAGGGATTCGCGTTCCAGATAATGCAATTGCTCAAGCTTTAGTCGAAGAATTAGGTCGCCCTATCCTCTCTACTTCCCTAAAAATCAAGGATGATTTTATGGAATATTTGACCGATCCTAGCGAAATTTATGATACTTATCACAAGTTAGTCGATCTTGTTATTGATGGTGGTTTAGGTAGTCTTCATGCTTCAACTGTTGTTGATTTTACAAGAGACGAGCCAGAAATTCTGAGGCAAGGTGCTGGTGATATAGAGTCGCTTTTATAAATTTATAATACAATTTCAATTCTAATTTTCATTCCCTACTTATGACATTTATTAATCACTTATTACTCTCATTTGGAGTAAGTTATGCTGGTTCAATCCCTCCAGGTGCATTGAATTTGACAATTATTGACGTAACACTTCGCCAAAAAATGAAACAAGCTTTGTATTTTTCTTTAGCTTGTGGATTAGTCGAATTTTTCCAAACATTCATTGCTTTAAAATTCAGTGATTATCTTTCTTTAAATCCTAAAATTGGTTGTTATATTCAAGTTCTTGTTGTCCCTGTTTTTTTGGGGTTAGGTCTTTATAATTTTTTACAAAAAGATCCTCCAACACAACAAGAAGTAGATGAAGAGCAATCTCCTGCATTTGTAAAAGGAATTGCTTTATCTTTAGCTAATCCTTTAGCTATTCCATTTTGGTTGTTTTGGTCAACTTATTTTAGTCAAAAAGGTTGGTTAGTCTTATCAAATGAATATATAGCGATTTTTTCGATAGGTGTTTCGCTCGGTTCTATTGCCACACTAATGACTTACGCTTATTTGTCTAATTTAATCTTATCTCGCATCAAATCTTTTTCCAGATGGATTAATGAAATCATTGGTGGAATTTTAATTGTTTTAGCGCTTTACCAAGCGATTATTGTTTATCAAAATGGCTATTTTTCATGTATGTTTTAAAAAAATAAAAATGAATATAGTTCTAATTATTGTATTGATTTATATAATTATCGGGTTAATTTTCGCTGTTTTCTTTGTTTCTAAAGGAGCTACTAAAATCGATGATAGCGCAAAAAATATTAATTGGAAATTAAAATTAATGCTCCTCCCCGCTTCTATTGCATTTTGGCCTATTCTATTAAAAAAAATGTTATAGCCCTTTTTATTAAAAATAAGGTAGTATTATTAATATTGAGTGGATTTCAAAAGCATATTTTTCAAAAAATCTCCTTATCATTTCAATTGATGTATTTCCCTGAAGAGGCAAAAAAGCTACTTTTGTAGAATGGCTTCCTATCCTTATGTTTTCTATTCTTTTGATTGTAGGAATTATAACGATAGCAATATTAATAATAGTGATTAATTCAGCCTTCTAAGTTTTACAGACAAATTTCAAGTTTCAAGTCTGGGTTTCCTATATTTTTTATATTTTTAGATGTTTTCAAATTTTTCGGCATCTAATCAACTAATATTATTATCAAATGCGCATTGTAAAATTTCTACTTTCGTTGTTTATTACACTTGGGCTAATTTATGCATTAAGCATTCGTATTTCCGTAAAAACACCTAAAGGAAAAACTAAAATTCCGCCTCTTGGCAAATTCTTAAATCCGTCTTATGGTTTTTGGCAAAATGCAGAAGGAGAACAACCTAATTTTACTAAAAAAGTCAAAGCTTCTAGTTTAAAAGCTGGTGCAAAAGTATATTTTGATGATCGCTTAGTACCACATATCGAAGCACAAAACTTGGAAGATGCTTATTTTCTTCAAGGTTATGTGACCGCTGAATTAAGGCTTTGGCAAATGGATTTTCAGTCAAGAGCTGGAGCTGGTCGAATTTCGGAAATTGTCGGGGCTTCTGCTTTAGAATATGACATGAAGCAACGCAGAAAAGGAATGGTTTTCGCGGCTGAAAATGCTTTAAAAAAATGGAAAACACTAGATGGTTATCAATATGTGGAAGCTTATACGAATGGTATTAATGCTTATATTAAGCAGCTTTCTGCAAAGAATTATCCCGTAGAATTTAAGTTGTTAAATTATAAACCAGAACTTTGGTCTCCGCTCAAAACTGCGATTTTTATGAAAACGATGTCGCAGACTTTATCTAGTCATGACAAAGATTTAGAGTCGCTTAATGCATTAAAAATGATGGATCGAAAAATGTTTGATTATCTTTTTCCTGCACGCTCTGCAACCGATGATCCAATTATTCCAGCAGATACAAAATGGGATTTTGAACCAAAACCTCTACGTCCTGCAACGGTTGATGATGCTCAAAATATTAGTTATATTCCTTATGAAAGCCCCCCTGAAGGGATTGGTAGTAATAACTGGGCAATGTCTGGCAGTCGAACATTGAGC
>CAKZLL010000448.1 GCA_937125475.1 uncultured Saprospiraceae bacterium
TTTAACAATTGCTAAACCAATACCAGAACCTTCATATTCGCTTCGATTATGTAATCGTTTAAACATTTCAAAAATTCTACTGTGATATTGTGATTCTATACCAATTCCATTGTCTGTTACAATGATTTTATGACCATTTTCTATTGTTTCGTAACTCACATTGACCGTCGGTTGTTCTGATTGATTGTATTTCAATCCATTTTCAATAAGATTTTTTAATAAAGTGAATAACAAAGAGTTACTTGCCTCTATATTTGGTAGATTACTATAAGTGACTTGCCCTTTATATCTTTTAATTGTAGGTTCTAATGTTTGTGTAATATTGTTTGTTAACAGATCTAAATTTACTTGTTCTAAATCTATTTTTTCATCTTTGGATAAGGTAGTATATTTTGCGAAATCCTCAATCAGGGTATATAGTTGAGTTGTACTTTGTTTAATCGTCATAAAGTAATGACCTAAATCTTGCTTTAAATCTTGGGGCAATTTTCTGCGAATCAGTCCAACATAACTACCAATATTACGAATTGGTTCTTTAATATCATGAGAAGCAATATAGTTAAAAGTACGCAATTCATAATTAGCTTGCTTGAGGTCAGCAGTCCGTTCAGTTACTGTTTTTTCAAGAAGTTGATTGTATTGATTAGTTTGTTGTTTAGAACGATACAAAACAAAACTCCAACTACTAATTAGCAGAAAGCCAAGTAGTATGGCTATTATTAAAATATTTCTATACTGAATATTTTTTTGATCACTTTTATGTTCTGCTTTCAACAGTTGATTTTCTGTTTCTTTCTGTTCTACTTGATATTGAGTTTCTAATTCATGGATGAGTTCAGTTTGATTTTGATTATGAAGACTATCTTGTAACAGTTGATACTGTTTCAAATGTTTATAAGCAAGTGCGTATTTTTTTCGTTGCTCATAGGCTAAGTGTAGAAATTCATGTAAATTCTTTTGGGTAAGAATAGGTGTTTTATCACTTAATAATGCTAATCCTTGTTCTCCATATTTTACTGCTTGATTGTGTTTTTTTTGTTCTAATGCTGCCCATCCTAAGCCTTCGAGAGCGGCACTTTGCCCCGAAATTGATTTCATCTCTTTTGAAATGGCAAGCGATTCTTCAAAGCTTTCAATAGCTAGTTTATATTGTTCTTGTTTTAAATAAATACTACCAATATTTTGTAAATTTTTAATGAGGGAGTATCTATTTCCAAGGTGTCGTTTGATAACTAAAGCTTCTTGATAATAAATTAAAGCAGTATCAATTTTTTCTTCTTGTTTATAGACATTCCCTAAATTCATAGTAGTCGAGGCAATCATCAAAGTAAAATTCATAGCCTCGGCGTATGTTTTACTTTCTTGAAAATATTTTCTTGCTTTTTTAAAATCTTTTTGGTAATAAAAAACAACTGCAATACTATTTAAGGTATTGACGATGATATTCGTATCTTTTATCTCTCGTCCTAAGTTCAAAGCTGTTAAACTTGTAGAAATTGCTTTTTTATAATCTCCTTTTTTTCGATAAGTTATTCCAAGAGAATTTAACATGTATGCCTTTTTCATCAGGTCATTTGCTTGTTCGGCATGAAATATTCCTTTTTGATTATAAAAAAGAATGGTATCCATGTTTTCATTTTTTTGAGCATAATTAGCTGTTAGGATACGGTAAGCCTCTGCCATGTCCTTATGCCGTTCTTTATTTTGAGTTATGACCAATACTTTATTAGCGTTTTCCATGCTTTTGATGGTATTATTACCTAAGTAATAATGTCCTAGCCATAACCTCATTTTTATGGTCATTGTGTCAGATAGTGTCTGTGTTTGTAATACATTTTCCAGACTATCTTTTTTTACACTTTTTTGAGCAATAGTTGTATTTGTAAATATGCAGAAAATGCTTAAAAGAACTAGAAATAATAATCTCATATCTTGTTTCTTACTGTTTTATTGAATTATTTGTTTAGATGTTATTTTGTTTAATGCAGCAATTTTTTTGCCAATTCAAGAAAAAACGAATTTGAAATAAAATAATGTATTTAATGCTGTTTTTTAATTGTTTATATGGTCTAGTTGATCATTTTTTTCTAGCCATTTAATGGCTTTATTAGGCTTTTTATATATGATAAAGTGAAAAAAAAATCGTGAATTTTGAAAAGGTAATAAAAAGTATAGTAAAAACATGGGTGTAATTCAATTCTTCGTTTTTGAATAAAAGTCATCAGATGAGTGAAGTGTTGAAGTTAATTAGTGGTGTCTCAACTAATAATTTGAAGAATAACTCACCTGATGACTACCTTTTTAAATAATTAATGCGAAAAACAGAATTACACCCCAAAACATTTGGTTACTAATACTTAAAAAACATTTGTATTTTGCTTTATTTCAACAATCATATCTTATATCTGTTTGAATCAAAAAACGGATATGAGTTTACAATCAACTGTATTTCTATTGCTAATTGGTCTATCTACTGGGCTTTTGGCTCAAAATGACGCTTATCACACGAATTTACTAACGCAATTACAAACTAATCATGGGCTTTCTGGTGGGAGCTGGGTTTTGACACCTAATGAAAATACCAATGCGACGAATGCCAATCATTATGGTCATACCGTTACACAAAGCACAATTACAGGAGAGGATTTTACACAAGCCATTCGATTAGATGTGAGTGGAACTGGAGCGAATCCTTGGGATGCTGGTTATTCTATTTCAAATATTAACTCGATCCAAACTGGCGATCGAATTTTAATGGTCATTTGGTTGAAAACGATTTCTTCGGCTAATGGAACTGGGCAATTGGCACTTTTTGCGGAAGATAAAGTCTCTTATCACAAAGAAGTTATACTAAATGCTAACCCTTCGGCACAGTGGAAACAATACCTTATTCCTTTTGAATCTTCGGATAATTACCCTATTGCAGATTTGAATATTGGTTTTCATTTGGCTTATCAGCAGCAGGTTTTAGAATATGGTGGTTTGGCATTGATTAATTATGGTACTTCGGTTGCGTTGTCGAGTTTGCCACAGCAATTGAATGTGGGCGGATATGCGGGCGAAGAACCAAACGCGCCTTGGAGAACTGCCGCAGCAAATCGGATTGAGCAACACCGAAAAGCTGATTTACAACTACAAGTACAAGATGGGCAAGGAAATCCATTGCCAAATACTACGGTTCGTGTTGAAATGTTGCGCCATCATTATGCTTTTGGTACAGCCGTCAATCCTCGAAAACTAGCTAATAACTCGCAATTTAATGCCACTTATCAAAATAAATTATTGGATTTGGATGGAAATGGACATGGTTTTAATTGGGTAGTGACCGAAAATGCGCTAAAATGGAAAGCTTGGGAAGCTGGCTGGGCTGGCACACCTGCCGAAACGGTTAACGGCATTCAGTGGCTTACAGATAATAATATCAAGGTTCGAGGTCATGTTTTGGTTTGGCCAGGTTGGGATTTTTTACCGAGTGATATGCAAACGAATGCAAACAATCCAACTCATTTAAAAAATCGAATTGATGGACATTTAAATACTATGTTGAATTATTCAGGAATTAAAGATAAGGTGAAAGAATGGGATGTTATTAATGAAATTGTCCATGTTCGAGATTTAGAAAATGCACTCAAAGGCACAGCAGGTTATACAACTGGGCGCGAAATTTATCCTGAGATCTTTAATAAAGCAGCACAAGAAGCCCCAAGTTTGATAAAATACATCAATGATTATAATGTATTAAGTAATGGTAGTGTTGTTGGAGGCGATTATTTATTGTACAAAAGTATGATCCAAGAAATTATAGATGCTGGTGCAACTATTGACGGAATTGGTTTTCAAGCGCATCAAGGATCTGCATTGATTGCGCCCGATTCAATTTATGCTATTTTGGAAGATTGTTATCAAACTTTTGGTAAAACCATTAAAATTACCGAATATGATCAAGAAGTAATTATTCCAGATGCAACTGCTGCAAAATATACGGGCGATTTTTTGACGATGGTTTTTAGTCATCCTGCGACAGATGGTTTTTTGATGTGGGGATTTTGGGATGGAGCGCATTGGAAAAATAATGCACCGCTTTTTAATCAAGATTGGACACCCAAACCAACACTTACAACTTTTAATGACTTACTCTTCAATCAATGGTGGACCGATACAACACTCACAACTGATGCAAGTGGAAATTTGAATATAAGAGGTTTTAAAGGCGATTATAAAATTACTGCTACAATTAATAATACAGATGTTGCGGCTAATTTGGCATTATATAATGACGTAAACACAACCGTTCAATTGTTTGGAGTAGCTTCGAAAATGGTTTTAAAAGAGACAGATATAAAAATTTCGCCTAATCCAGCAACAAACCATTTGAGAATAGAATTGCCAAATTCGGATGATTGGACGATTTCAATGAGAGATGAGTTAGGTCGATTAATTTTTGAAAAATCGTCTCGAGAGTTAATTCAGGTCTTAGAAGTAGGGATTTATCCGAGCGGAGTTTATTACCTGACGATTAAAAATAGTGTTGGCGCAACAGTTTCTAAAAAACTGATGTTGATAAATTAGAATTAATAAAAACATTAGAAGAAACATTAATAATAAAATCAACGAATTATGAAAAACGTACGATTATTAGCAATTGTAAATACCATTGGTTTAATCGCCGCATTAGTTTTAAATTATTTAGCTAATGCTTTGCCAATGAATGGAAAAACGACTGGCGAATTATCAGATGCTTATCCCAATTTATTTGTTCCTGCTGGGTTTACCTTCGCGATTTGGGGCGTGATTTATCTTGCTTTAATTGCTTTTGTCGTGTATCAATTGCGTCAAGCCTTTTCTAAAAATGGTAATACGGGTTTTATTTCTGCGATTGGTTGGTGGTTTTTTGTTTCATGTATAGCTAATGCGGATTGGATTGTAGCATGGCATTATGAGCAAGTCGCAGTTGCCTTTGGACTAATGTTAGGGATTTTGATTTCATTAATAATGATTTACCAAAAATTACAAGTTGGTTTAAAATCTGTTTCTTCGGCTACAAAATGGCTGGTTCATGTGCCTTTTAGTATTTACTTGGGCTGGATTACTGTTGCGACAATTGCAAATGCTACAGCATTATTAGTTGATTTGGGTTGGGATGGTTTCGGTATTGCGCCTCAGACTTGGACGCTTATTGTATTAAGTGTTGGTACATTTATCGGTTTGACTATTCTTCAAAAACGAAGAGATATAGCTTATGTTTTAGTCATTATTTGGGCTTATTATGGTATAATTTCAAAACGAATGTCGATAGATGGGGAAATTAATAATATTGCAATCACTGCTATGATAGGAATAGGTTTGATTGCTTTCGAGATTATTCGTAGTTTCTTTAGAAAAAAATAAGATGTAAAGTATGAAGTGATAGGGGTGAGGTGTTAGTATGTTGAACTAAACTGACACCTCGCCCCTGACTTCTAATATTAAGAATTGTAATGTTTTATTTACAAAAGTAGTCTTTTTTCATTATCTTTATATTAATAAAATTTTAATATATTGAGAGCAAGAAGAAGTATGTTTGGTTTCAAAAGAGGTAATAAAGCAACAAAAGTCAAAAATCCGATCAATCCAGTGACTCGGAAATATTTTGTTTTGTTATTCACATTTGCTTTTATCCTATTTGGTAGTATGCTATTAAGCAGTTGGGTCGTCTTTGAGATTATTCCGAATGCTAGTGAAAAATTATATACTAATTACGCGGCTATTTCAATGTTGTTAGTCAGTTTCTTGGTCGCAATAGTGGCTTGGCAAGGCGTTCGCGTCTTGGGTGTCATTTTTTGGCTATTAAGTCGGCTTATTACTTTTGGAATGATTGAATCAAAACCACCTACTCAGCCTATCCGACCACCAAATGCATGGAAAATGATTCCTTATTCTATGTTGGTTTGTGCGATTTATGGTGCAATTATCGGTATTGCTAATTCAGATGTTGCTATTTTATTGACTGCTGTTGATTTTGGCGTAGCTGGCGCATTTTGGGGAGTTCTATTGAATATCCTAGCTCAATTTAAATTATTGCCCTTTGCTAAAGTAGAATCTTTAGATGAATATGCTTATCAAGAATAAACTAAAATAACCTACCTCTAATGAATTACTTCTATTCAAATGCCTTTTATATCGGAACTAGAAGGCGCTTAATATAAAAACCTTGCTTACTAATCAGATTGAATGTAACTTTTTTATTCAAAAAATGGTTTAATGTATATTAGACTTGTTCGGCAGCAGTTTAATGGGCTGCGATGGGCAAATTTTATTTTGTACTTCGTTAAAATTTTTAGCAATAGCGATGGCTATTCCGAAAAATTTTGCCTCGTTCAAAATAAAATTTCCTGCCGTCTCGCTCCATCAGCTACCGCCGAACAA
>CAKZLL010000449.1 GCA_937125475.1 uncultured Saprospiraceae bacterium
ATCATTAATAAATTGATCTGATAATCTGCCAATACTGAAATAACATCAGAATTAACCGATGGAACGACAGAACTAAATACAGATTTTTTTATTTGAGTACTATATTTTTCCAAAAAAGTATGCATTAATAAAAAATCTTTGCTGTGTGTTGGCATTCGAAACATCTCAAACCATTCATTATTTTGATAAATCCCTAATACAATATTAGAATTACCAATATCAATAGCAAGTAGCATAGTTAGAATATTTTAGTTGATTAATAGATTAAATCTAAGCTATTTTCTAATAAAAAATGAAAATAATTCTATTGAGTATTAAAATTTATTTTAACAAATTGAAACATCTCAATACTATTCTGGTTATCTGTACTATTGAGCCTATTTTTAAAAAATAAAAAAAAAATTCATTTTAGAAGTTATAGTTTATTAGATTTACCAAATATGAATAAATGATATAATTTTTTTTATCCTTAAAACAAAACATGTGAATAAAAAAGATAAAGATTATAAATACATAAAAGGACTAATAGAACATGACTATCAAATTATAGAAGAAATTTATGCTAAATATAGCAAAGCAATTGTGAAACTAACTCGTCAAAATAATGGTACTAAAGAAGATGCTAAAGATGTAATACAAGAAAGTTTAGTTATTGTATATCAAAAAGCTAAAAAGCCTGATTTTAAACTAACAAGTAGCTTCTTTTCCTACTTCTATGGTATATGCAGAAATGTATGGTGGAGGACATTAAGAAAAAATAAAACTAAAACTACAGCTATTGAGGGGGATATTTTGTTAATTGATGACATTAATATAAGTGAGGAACTTAGTAATAAAGAACGTTATGATTTTTATTTGACTAAACTCAATAAATTAGGAGAAGGTTGTTATAAATTATTACAATTACATTTCGATGGCAAAAAGATAAAAGAAATTGTCCAAATTATGGGATTGTCAGGAGAAAGATACGCTAGTACACGTAAACATAAGTGCAAGAAACAATTGATTAAATTGATAGAAAAAGATCCTAACTTTTCAGATTTTCTATGATAAAACAGATGCTATGCAACACGAAGAGCAAGAAAAAATAGACCTTTATTTAGAAGGAAAATTAAAAGGAAAACCTCTACAACAGTTTGAGGAAGAGATGAGTAATGATAAAGCATTTAAACGAAGAGTCGATATTACAAAAGATGTGAATGAACGATTTGATGATGCATTATTTGCTAAAAAACTAAGTGAGATAGCTCAGCCACTTAATGATAAATACATTGATAATCAAGCTAATAACAATCCTTTGTTCCAGTATAAATGGATTCTTATTGGACTATTAGGATTAAGTATTATTGGTTCATTAATCTGGTTTAGTTCAAAATCAGGTACGAATGTTTCTAATACAAAACAGGAGATTTTTGCAATGTATTATGAACCGTACGCTCCGAGTTTTACGGATAGAAGCACCTCCATAGAGGAAACTCAACAAACGATTTTGCAATATTACAAAGAGGAAAAATATCAAGCTGCTATACCTTTGGTTGAACCTTTATTGGAAGATGAAAGTGTCAATGATGAATGGAAAATAGAATCAGGTAATTGTTATTTGGATACAGAAAATAGCACTTCAGCCATTAAATTATTTGATGAAGTAGCCAATAGTGAAGTATATTTTTCTCGGGATTTAGGGCAGTGGTATTTAGCCTTAGCTCACCTTAAAAATGAAGATAAAGCAGTAGCAAAGCCTATTTTGGAGAAATTAGCCAACAAGTCAAGCGGAAAATATTCCAAATTAGCTAAAGAGCTTTTATCAAAATTATAATTAATGAATAATTTTGATAAAAGTTTTTTTAAGCATTTTAATTATTCAATTTAGTTTAGTTTCCTAAATTTAAAAAACACAAACAATAGCAACAAGACCACTCCAACAATGCCTATAATCCAACTAATTGACCATAAATTACTTTGTTTAAGTGCCTGATTTTCGCCCAAAGCAATCATGCCTGACCAATAAAACGGATGTGCTTTAAGTTGAGAGGTATTATTGAGATAATCTAATTTAGCTTGTCGTAAGGCTTGGCTTTTAGGCTGACCATCTTTGAGGTATTTGTAGAATAATGGCATTAATTCACTTGTCGAATTATCTTCTATTTTCCACAAACTCATCACGACGCTTGGTATTCCTGCATACATAAAACTTCGCCCTAAACTCATCACGCCTTCTCCTTCAACGTCTTTTCCAATACCTGTTTCACAAGCACTTAGTACGGCTAGTTGTGCAGTAGAGGCAAGGTTTGCAATTTCATAATGATACAATTTATTATCATTAAGGCTATCTGTTTCGTGATCCGCAAAAATCAAATGTGCTAAATTAGCAGAAGATTTATCAGCTTGCCCATGCATTGCCAAATGCAATAAACCATAACCTTTCACTTTCGTTTTAAACGCGCTTTCTGTGGCTTTCGCACTAATATCAAAATGACCATCAAAATAAGTGGAAATAGCTTTCACCTCCTTTGGTGTTCCTGATAATACCGAAACATTACTACGCAAATTTTCTAATGATCCTCTTGATGCAAGCGGTTGTCCTTGACTATTTTCATACAATGGCGCAAATGCTAACAGACGCTGATTCGATTGAAGTGCCTCAAAGGTATTTCGATTTTGTTGGAGTAATGAAGCAGAATATCCATAATGAAAGGAATAATCTTTTATTAAATAAGGTAATTCAATAAAACTTCTATCATCAGCACCAATTGCTGATTTTAATAACACCTCAAATGGCAAGAAATTAAGCGGTCCATCTCCTGCGATTGTCAATGATTGTACATTTGGTGATAATTTGTTAATGATTGGCTCAAATAAGGATTGGAAAACTTGATAGGACGCTTCTGAAAAATCAGTTAATGCATTATTTCCTTTCACTAAAAACGAATTACTTGACAGATTAGACATTAAATTATCTAACTGATCTTGTTCTTTTTCACCAAAAGGAATGGTCAGCATTTTTTTATCATTTTCATCAATAACAAAAACCAACCAAGCACTATCCAAAGCACTGAATTGTATAAAAGCCCTCTTATCATCTAATCGCTTATTTTGAACGGTTGAAATATCCGCAATAGCGGCTTGATATTCTAAACTGAAATAATCCTTATGTAATTCGGATAAACTATCTTTTAGATTAGCAAAAGCCAATTCATACTCATCCAAATAACCTTGATATAATGTTGTTACTGTCGCATCGTCCTCAACTTCTAAAATTTTTTGTTGATAATATGCTAGTTTGGTTTTAAGATTTGATTCTCTTTCTAGTAAATGTTGAGGTACACCTAAAGCACTCATTCCTTGTTCGTCAATCATGTTTTCTAACAAAAGAATCGACTTTTGTTTTTCTACAATATTAAATGCTGATTCAAGGTATTTATCCTCTTTAGTAATTTGATACAATTGATGAGCTGTAGCTAAAGCATTTTTATAAATTTGATAAGTTTTTTTATTTAAGTTTACTTTAGATACATCAAAAGCAAAATTTTGGCGTGTTTGTTCTATCCATTCTAATGTTGCTTGATAATGTTCATGAGCTAACTCTAGACTTTTAGGCGTTGCAATAGCCTCCAATGTCAATGTCTTATTTTCAAGGGTTTCTATGAGGTGATCTATCTGATAAGCCTTTTTAATCTGTTGAATATCATCATTATTATTGGTTAAATCAGGTGTATTATTAATTAATGCTTTTTGAAAATATTGAAGTGCTGTTGAATAATCGCCTTGTTCATGATATATTTTACCAAGTGTATTATACGCATGATGCAAATCGATAATTATATCAGCGGATTCATCAGAATTCATTTCACTACTAAAAATAAATTTTGATAATATAAAAAAAGCGAATATCATGTGTTTGCAAAAATCTTTCAAAAAGAAAA
>CAKZLL010000450.1 GCA_937125475.1 uncultured Saprospiraceae bacterium
TTGTTTAATATATCGTTGAAAATACCATTGTCCTTGTTCTGCTTCGGTAGGTTTTGAGAGAGCAACAACGCGCATTTGTCGTGGATTGAGGTGTTCGATAAAACGACGGATTGTGCCACCTTTTCCTGCTGCGTCTCTTCCTTCAAAAATAATGGCGAGGCGTTTGCCATTTTCTTTAATCCAATTTTGGAGTTTTCCTAATTCGACTTGAAGCGTAATTAGTTCTTGTTCGTATTGAATAGTTTTAATGATCTTTTTACCATTTTTTCCTTTCTCCTCCAACAATTCGAACAAATCACTTTTGGTTTTTAGACCAGCAACTTCTTCTAAGTTTATGTTTTTTTTGCTCTTACTCATGCGCTTTTAGTTAATAGCTTTTTATAATATCTATATCTAGCTGAATAATAAATCGTTCTGTAAATATAGGGTATCTTTATTTATATGACAAATTGAATTGTTTTGTGTCTTCTTTTTTATGTCATTCCTCTGTTTTAATATTAAAAAAAAACCGTTTTAGGTTTGATTTATATATTTCTGATAGCCTTCTATCTTAGATTTGAGCCTTTCGGCTAAATATTCACTGCTATCTTTAAGGTTATTATATATTAATCTCGCTTCTTCCTGATATGTTACCTTTTTTTCTGTATTCCAATAATAAGGCGGTGCATAAAGATTAGTTATTCGATCAGCCATCTTAACCATCCAAACCTCTTTGGGCTGTTCACGTATCCGTTGTAAACTATCTAACATTTGCTCTGACTTACTTCCCAATGTTTTATCTTTGGTTAAAGCCATCACACCTTTTGCTACTGCTTCGCCAAAAAGACTATGAATATCTTGATAAGTTGCAGATGTATCTTCAATCGTATCATGCAACATGGCACATTTAACAACCAAATCTTCATCAATATCTTCATGATATGGCAATGCAGCTAATACTTCAAACACTACGCTTCCAATATGGTTGATATAATCAATTTTTTCGCCTGGTGCTGTACCACCATAATGTTGACCACTATGCAATTTAGTGACCATTTTCCAGACATCTTTTGTATTGTCAATTGTCCATTTCATAAAAAAATGATTGTTTGTTTCCTATATATTACATAATATACGAGATTCAGACAATCATAGCAATCTTAACTACTAAAATTAGTAATTAAATTTATTAATAATGTAAATCGAAATCTTCAATGATAGAGATAATGAGCATTAAATCTTCAAAAAATTCCTTTACCAATTCAAATCTAACATTAGAACTCAAGAAACGAGGTTCAAGAATATCTTTTGAATTAGAAACAGCTAAGTAAATATCTGATTGTACAATAGAAACGTAGATTTCCTTGTCTGTTGTTTTTTGATAATTTAGGATGGCATCGAAGGTTTGTTTGGTGAGCATTTTTTCAATCGGAGCATTAGAATTTGTATAAACCAAAAATATATCATTAAATTCAATTGGATCTGAAATCATCACTTGACGACCGCCTTTTTTGGTAATACCTTTAATTGTAGACATTAAAAATTGCCGATCACCTTTTGGCAAAATGACGACGCTACTACTCAATGCTCGATGAAAATTAGAATAAAAAAATACGCCTCGAAAAATAGGCTCATAACCAGGGCGAACGTAAGACAATTTCCTAACATCTAATTCACACATTTCAAAATGCGCACTTCCTACACTGCCTTCTATATAATCTTCTCCTTTGTAAATCGTGGGTGGTTCTACAAAAATTCCACTTTTTTGAAATCGCTCTAATGGAATATATTTCTTATAATCATAACGTAATCGACGACGCGCGGCTTCCATGTCTTTATAAACAGCACGAGGTTCTTGGCGTTTTTGTCCTTCATCTATAAAATCTAAAATCAAATCAACAACACGCGGTTTAAAGTTGTCTCGAAATGTACCAATTCGATAACCAATATAAGAACCATAAGCAATCACAGGCACCCAAAGAAACAAAGTCAATGCAGGTACATGCGCTTCAACGGCTAAATATCCTAAAGCTAAAAAGATAATAAGCGCACCAAACATCAGAAGAATAAGTTTTCTTCGTTCTCGTTCTAATATGACTAACTCTGGATAAATCGTCTCATTATAGTAGATCCGAAACTTATCCATGCGTTCATGATGCTCATATTGTGTGATATTCGCCATAGCACAAATATAAGAAAATGGTATTATTTGTGCCTTTCTTTTAAAGAAACGTTATATCAAATGAAGGAATAGGATGATATATTCAATAATTCAATTCTTTCATTACTGCATTTAATATTCGATCAACCAAACACATTAATTAATATGAATAAGCTATTATTGATTGCATTGAGTGTAATAATTTGCTCAACCGCTTTTGGTCAACAAAATAAATACTACGATGTTACCCATAATGGAGATTGCATTAGCGCGATTGACATTAGTATTCTCGATACTACTCACGCTATCGCTTCACCTAAAGGGCATGGCAAAACCTTAGAGTTTAGGAATAATGATACTAAAAGTTTACTATATATTGAGCGCGAACATCATACAGTTTGGTATCAATTTGAACTGCCTGCTGATGCAAAACTCTCTTTTGAAATCATTCCGAATAGTATTAATGACGATTATGATTTTATGTTATTTGAACAGAATACGGAAAATCCAGATAATTTTTGTCAAGCTTTAATGGATAAAACGATTAAGCCTATTCGGACTAATATTTCTAGGAATAACAAAGAAATTCAAAGTAAAACAGGGTTAAGAATGGGTTCTAATAATCAAAACACGGTACATTCTGGGCCTGGAGACGATTATAGTCAATTCATTGAAGGTAAAAAAGGGACACGATATTTTTTATTAGTTGATAATGTTTATAAAAATGGAAAAGGACATGCTTTGATTTTTAATTATCAACCTAACGAGGTCATTACAGCGGTAGAAAAGGTAGAAAAAGTGGAAATTGTTGAAAATATAGTTGAAGTACCCAAACCCAAAAAAACAGTCATACAGATAGCTGAATATACACTCAAAGGCATTGTGACGGATGATGAAACTAATCAACCGATTGAAGCAGAAGTGAATTTGATTAATTCAAAAACGGGTAAAAAAATAGCAACAACCACTTCTGATCCTACAACTGGAGAATATAAAATCACGCTCAAAGAAGAAGCCAAAAAACTACCTAAACAAAGTTATACTTTAGAGATTTATAAAGATGGTTATTTCTTTGATAGTGAAGATATAAAACCATACGATTTGCCAGAGTTGAGCAAAATAAAATCAAGAAAGCGCATTCCTAAAATTAAAGACGGGAAAGTTTTCCGCATTTCTAATATCAATTTTTATGGAAATGAAGCGAGACCTTTGCCGCGTTCTTTTCCTGTTTTTGATGTATTATTAAGAACCATGAAAAAAAATCCTACGCTAAAAATCAGCATCGAAGGACATACAAATGGCTGTGGAAATGGAGCTGATTTCAGTAGACGATTATCAAAAGCACGCGCTGAAACCGTTAAAAAATACCTAGAAACAAAGGGAATCGCTGCGGATAGAATAAAATCAAAAGGTCTTTCTTGCACTAAAATGCTTTATGATAATCCTCAAACTCAAAAAGAAATGATGCTCAATCGAAGAGTAGAAATCCGTGTACTCGAATATTGATTTAGCTAAGAATTGAGGATGAAAAGTTGAGAATGTCTGAATTAGCGACGCAAAATAATATTCAGAAAATGGCTTATATTTTATTAAAATTCAAACAGAAAGAGGAATACTTACTAAAAAACTATTGATACAGCATTAAAAAAATAATCCCGTTCAGTTTTCGGCTGAACGGGATTATTTTTTTCTTATTTTCATAAGAATTCAAACTTGGTATTTAAGGAATTAATTGCTTCATACGAGCATATTCAGTTTTGTTAGAATGAGTGCCTTTACAGCCCATTTCTTGTTTTCTTTTTTTAATATTAGTCACTCGATTCGCTGGACTCGGATGCGTACTCATGAATTCTGGCGTTCTTGAACCGCCTTCCGCTTCGATTTTTTCAAAGAAACCAGCCGCGCCATCGGCATGATAAGTCGTTCCACAAAGATAAGTAACCGACTCTGCATCCGCTTCGCTTTCGTGCGTTCTACTAAATTTCAAATTCACTAAAGCCGCTGCTATGTCTTTTACTGCACCTGTTTTTCCTAATGCTGCTTCTGTCAAAACGGTAACTCCTGTCATTTTAGTTAATTGACGAGTAGAATGACGCAAATCTGCATGCGCAATTTCGTGTCCCATCACGCCAGCTAAATGATCTTCCGAATCTAAATATTTGATCAATCCCGTATAAACATAAATATAACCGCCTGGTGTAGCGAAAGCATTTAAGGTTTTAGAATCATTAATAATTTTGACTTCCCATGCAAATTCGTCTTTATATTTCACTTTGCCCGAGTTCAAAATATTGTTGGTAATTTTGCGAATGTATTGATACAATCGTTCATTGCCTTGTTCTGGCAAAATTGGATATTGAGCCGCATTACTCTCGATCTCTTTACTCACTTGTAAACCGAGTTCTTTATCTTTTTCAATAGAGAAAAGATTGAGATTACCTGTCGTTTTTTTAACTGCCTCACAGCCAGAGAAACTAAAAATCGTTATAGTTAAAAATAACAATTGAAAAAATTTAAACATAGTATTTTTTTTAAATGGATAATATTATTGTATAGTATTCAAAGACAAAATTAAGGAGAATAAGTCACTCATCAACAAAATTTTAATATTCGATTATTACAAAATAGTTAAAAATCATGATGGCAATGTTGCATTAATAGCGTTTTACAGTTTTGGTGCATGAGCCAATTAATAAAAATGACTTAATTTCGCAATTATTAAACGATTATTTTTTGAACCTAATTCCAATTAATGAAGAAGGCCTTTTTAATAAATATTGTTTTCCTACTGGCTACAAACTTGATTATCAAGCCTTTTTATCTATTTGGAATAGATCGAACGGTACAAAATATTCTAGGTTCTCAAACTTATGGTATTTATATCACGCTACTGAATTTGTGCCTCTTATTCCAAATCGTGAGTGATTTTGGCATTCGTTATCTCAATAATCGAGACATTGCCCAAGATCCTGAGCTTTTCCCAAAGTACTTTTCTAATATTGTTGTTTTTAAAGTATTGGCGGCTATTGGTTTTACACTAGTTTGCTATATCGCGGCGTTTATATTGAATTATGACACATATTATCTCCAATTATTATCTATCTTAATTCTCGCTCAACTGCTCACAGATTTCCTCGAATATATCCGTTCTAATGTTTCGGGACTACATTATTATTTTAGAAATAGCTTATTATCTATTCTTGATAAGCTATTGATGATTATACTTTGTGGCACTTTGATTTGGGCCAATCCTTTCGATGCACCTTTTCAAATCGAATGGTTTATTTATGCACAGCTCCTCGCCTACTCTATTTCGATTATCATCGGGCTTTTATTTATCAAAGATCATTTAAAGGGCATTCGCTTTGAATTTGACCTTGTTTTTTTCAAAAAAATCATCAAAAAAACCTCGGGTTATGCTTTGTCTGTTTTTCTAATGTCGATTTATTTGCGATCTGATGTTTTAATTATGGAACGAATTTTACCCGATGGATCGACGGAAGCAGGTTTGTATTATCAAGCTTATCGCTTAATTTCAGCGGCTAATATGATCGGAGTTTTGTTTGCAGGATTGTTATTACCAATGTTCGCGAAGCAAATCAAAGAAAAAAATTCAATACAAGAATTACTAGTTTTTAGCTTTCAATTGCTCTTTTCTATGCTAATTGTTGCCAGTATTAATATTATTTTCTTCCGTGAACAAATTATGGTTTCGCTTTACGATGAAGGCAATTTATATTCAGGCAATATTTTAGGTATTTTGATATTGAGTTTTATTGCTACGGGCAGTATTTACATTTTTAATACCTTACTCATTGCCAATGAAAACCTTAAAAAATTAAATGTCTTGTATTTCATTGCGATGGTTGTTAATCTGGTTTTTAATTTTATTCTTATTCCAAAATATGAAGCGATTGGCGCAGCTATTAGTACCTTGATTACACAGTTTCTAGTTTGGTTTGGCGGTATGTATTTAACCGTAGTTATTTTTAAATTAAAAACCAATTACAAATTATTAGGTAAGCTTTTATTATTTATTTTAGTCATTATAGCTTGTAATTTATTGGTTATTAATTGGACAACTTGGAGTTGGTTAATACAGTTAATCGTGATTACAATATTAGGTGTTTTAGCTACATTTTTGCTCAAACTAATTGATTTAAAAATGTTATTAAAAATTATTCAAGAACGAGAATAAAACCTAGAAAATAGATCATTTATTCTTTTTGTTAAAAATTTTAACGCTTTTAGTAGTCATTTGGACTTTAAATCCGTTACAGCAAAACAAGATTTGG
The DNA here is from genome assembly GCA_937125475.1 of uncultured Saprospiraceae bacterium. GTDB lineage: Bacteria > Bacteroidota > Bacteroidia > Chitinophagales > Saprospiraceae > CAKZLL01. The sequence continues at coordinate 6,436 of CAKZLL010000450.1, forward strand.
GAATACTTTCAAATTATATTAATAGCACTCCCAAAAAATAAATTACCTTTGCCACCAATAATTGAAAATGATGGGAGACAACTACAATAATTTACTAGATATTCTACAAACACTCTACAGAAGAAGGAAATTTATCATAATTACTTGTTCTGTGGCAGTAATTGGGACGATTATTATCGCCCTAACAATGCCAAATTATTATAAAGCAACGACTTCTTTTTATCCTGCAAGTCCGTCTTTAATTGATCCAAATCGGGTTTATGCCACTTCCGAATCGGGGGTTGAGTATTATGGTGGTGACGATGAAGTCAATCAGTTGTTATCCGCTGCGGAGTCTAAGTTTTTATTAGACCAAATTATTAAGGATTTTAATTTGTATCAAGTTTACGAAGTTGATACAACGGATATTAAAGCACCTTTTAAAGTGCGTAAAAAATTGGCAAAACGCTATACTGTTCTAAAAAATGCCAATGATGGTATTGATGTAGCAGTCGAGGATCAAGACCGAGAACGTGCTGCAAAAATGGCCAATACAATCCGTATAAAAGTGGATGAAATTCATCGCAATTTCTTACGATATAGCCAGCAGGTGGTTTTGAATACGCACAAAACTTCATTGGCAGTGCGTCGAACAAATCTTACTGCAATCTCTGATAGCCTTTCAAAGGTGAGAAAGAAATATCAAATTTATAATGCAGAGGCACAAAGTGAATTTTTGGCAAGTTATGTTCCAAAAATTCAAGCACAATTAGCTGGTAGTCAAGCTAAACTCGCTGCATTTAAGGCAATTAATAGACGTGATTCTATCCAGTTTTACAAGAATAAAACTATCTTTTTGCAAAAGCAACTTCGAAGTATCACAACCGATGAAGGCAATGGAACATTCAACTTGGAATCATTGAATAAAGGAATGTCTTTAACGACACTTTTGGAAGAACAAGTAGAGCGTTTATCTAAGGATATTTCGGAACAAGAAGAGGTTTATCTTCGATTTCAGAATATTTTGAATGCGAATATTTCTTCTTTAGTTGGTGTTGAACCTGCAGAAGTCCCTGTTGTAAAATCCCGTCCTGTTCGATCTTTAATGGTCGCTAGTGCTGGAATTATTTCTTTTATTTTGTGTGTATTAGGCGTTTTGTTATACGAAAACTATAACTATATCAACTGGTCAAACATTAGCCAAAAAGAAGAAAAAATAGATGCGCCTCAAGCGTAAGAAATATTAATTGCTAATACTTAATTTCAGTCTTTATCAAGTTTATACAAAACATATCAATCAACTTTTTCACAATCTTCGGTTTCGTGGTTGCTGTCTCGATTTTTTCGGCGATGGCACTCGATCAATACCTTATTTTGGGCTTGCCTTTTGTATTTTTACTGGGCTTTCAGACCATCGTAGATTTTAAGAAAATATTTTGGTTATTAATGATCTGTTTACCATTATCGACTGAATTTGACATCTCTCATTCATTAGCAACGGATCTACCTACTGAGCCGCTCACAGCAGGTTTATCCCTGGTTATTTTAATTTATTTGGCGGCTCATCCTCAGCGAATCAACTTTCAAGCGCTGAAACATCCGATAATAATTCTCTTAACTGCGCATTTGATATGGATGTTTTTCACGATGGTCAATTCTAATTTATTCATCGTTTCCTTGAAGTTTTTTATCGCCAAAATGTGGTATATCCTTACTTTTGTGGTCTTGACTATGCAAATTATCAAGGATGAAAAAGACTTTAAAACCTTCTTTTGGTGCGTATTTTCTTCGCTTTTATTCACAGCTGTTGTTATTTTAGGTCGTTTGTATAGCATTAATTTTGCTTTCGATGATGTTCAAAGTGCTATGCAGCCTTTTTATAGAAATCATGTGAGTTATGCGGCTATTTTAGCGCTGTTTTATCCTTTTATATTCGTCGCTTTAGGCTGGTATAAAAGATGGAGTTTTACATGGTGGTTTCTGATTGGCTCTCTTTTTATCATGCTCATTGCCATTCAATATTCTTATACTCGAACGGCTTATTTAGCTTTGGTTATCGCATTAGGCGCGTGGTTAGTTATTAAATTAAAACTAACGAAATACGTTTTAGCAGGTAGTTTAGTTGTCGCAATTGTTGGGATTAATTTTTTAATTAATAATAATAAATACCTCGATTTCGCGCCTAATTATGATACAACGATTAGCCATAATGATTTTAATTCTTTGGTTGAAGCGACTTACAAACTCGAAGATATTTCGACAATGGAGCGCGTCTATCGTTGGGTTGCGGCATTTAGGATGAGTAAAGAAGAGTTAATTGTGGGGTATGGACCTGGAAATTTCTACAATTTTTATAAAGGCTATACCGTCAAAAAATTCAAAACTTATGTGAGTGATAACCCTGAAAGGTCAGGTGTTCACAGTTATTTTTTGATGACTTTGGTTGAGCAAGGTGTGCTAGGATTGCTTATTTTTGTAGCGCTTACCTTTGGAATTTTGATTTATGGAGAACGCATTTATCACCAAACTGACAATCGAATGCGTCGCCAAATTGTCATTGGTTTGATCCTTTCCATTATTGTAATTGATGCTTTTTTATTGATTAATGACTTAATCGAAACAGATAAAGTCGGTTCTTTTTATTTTATGAATATTGCTATTCTTGTTAATTTCGATTTAAAAAATCGGACGGAGAAAAAATTAAGTACTGAATAATTTTCTTTTATAAATCATCCAAAATGCTAAAAATGGCAATCCGCCATGCGCTAGTCTAAAAACGACTTCATACGCCCATAAATGCAAACTTTCCATTGGAATCATCAGATCAAAATGAGCTACTAACCGCGCAAATGCCGTCATTGTTCCCCAAATAATGCAATAAATTAAACTCCCTTTTTCTAAAAAAGGAACAAACAAACTCATCGCAATAATCAAATCCAACATTCCAACAATTTTCAAAAACAAAAAAGCAGTTGATTCACTGATCCTAAAACCGTCGATCATCATTTGAACAAAATGAGCTGGTACAGGATAATACCCTAAAGCATATAAACCATGACCTAAAAAAGTGAGTGCAATTGCTATTTTTATAAAAAAAAGGAGGTTTTTCTGATTTTTAATAACAACTAAATACAGAAACACAGGCGTGGCGATTTGAATGGTAAATTCCAATAATTGCCCTATTTTCATAAATTTTTCAAGCCAATATAAACTCGCTAATAAGCACAAACTTATTGATCCAATGATCAAAAAATGCCTCAACCATTTTCTTTGAGGCGTAATAAAGATAGCTGCTAATCCACAACAAACATATAAAATGCCCCAACCAATAATGAAAGATTGTATCCAAGAATTGATCGTTAAACTAGAGCTATAAGCTGCCCAATCCATGCCCAAAAGCCATTGAATAGGACGAGCCATTATCTCTTCGTCCCACAATAATTCTCTTAATGGAATATCCCAAAAAAGATGTTGCCAAGCTCGTCCAAAGAAAATACTCACGGTTAGAAAGCGTAAAAATCCGATTTGGTGTTTCGTCATTCTAATAATATTGATGAATGAAATTTTTATAAAAATAATAACTCTTAGGAAATCAGTTAAGGGAGTTCATGAAAATCTCAACTATATCTGTATTTTTGCCGTTGATAGAAATACATTTAATATTTCTAGGTTCAATAACGTATATAAAATACGGTGAGTAATCACAGACATTCAATAAAATGATACAATTCGAAAGATTTCAACTTAACAACGGCTTGACAGTTATCGTACATGAGGACAAAGCGACTCCGATGGCAACCGTTAATTTATTATATAAAGTAGGTTCAAAAGACGAACAACCCGATAAGACAGGATTTGCCCATCTTTTTGAGCATTTGATGTTTAGTGGTTCTGAAAATATAAAAGACTTCGATATTCCAATTCAGAACGCAGGAGGCGAAAGCAATGCTTTTACTAATAAGGATATTACAAATTTTTATGCCGTTTTGCCTGCTCCAAATTTAGAGACTGCTTTTTGGTTGGAGTCTGATAGAATGGCGGGTTTGAGTTTTGAGGAAGAAGGCTTGAAAGTGCAACGCAAAGTCGTTGTGGAGGAATTTAAAGAAACATGTCTTAATCAGCCTTACGGTGATGCTTGGCATCATTTAATGGGCTTGGCATACAAGGTTCATCCGTATAATTGGCCCACGATTGGCAAAGAAATTAGTCATATCGAAGATGCAACAATGGCTGATGTCAAAGCCTTTTTTCATCAATATTATCGCCCTAATAATGCTATTTTGGTTGTCTCTGGCAATGTAAAAACAACCGAAGTACTCAAATTAGCGGATAAATGGTTTGGTTCAATTCCTGCAGGAACACAACCTAAAAAAGAAACCATACACGAACCGCCACAAGAAGAATTCCGATTTAAAGAAGTCGTTAAAGCTGTGCCTCTAGATATCATTTATTTGGCATTTCACATTCCGAATCGAAATCATCCAGATTATCATAAAATTGACTTATTATCGGATGTTTTGAGTAATGGCGCATCTGCTAGGCTGTTCAGGCGTTTGTTAAAAGAACAAAAATTATTTACTGACATTGATTGTTATATAACTGGCAGTTTAGATCCTGGTTTATTTATAATCGAAGGAAAACCCGCTCATGGCGTGACGATTGAGCAAGCAGAAGCCGCTATTTGGAAAGAATTGGATCAGTTAAAAGCGGAAAGAATTTCGGAACATGAGTTACAAAAATTGAAAAATAAAGTCGAAAGTTTATTAGCTTTTTCAGAATCTAGTAGCATGACTAAAGCGATGAATTTGGCATTTTTTGAATTAATTGGTGATGCTAATTTAATTAATCAACAAGCAGATTCTTATCAAAAAGTCACGGTTGAAGATATTTATGAAATGGCCAATCAAGTGTTAAGAAAAGAAAATTGCTCAGAATTGAGGTATCTCGCAAAAAGAGATAATTAATCTAAGTTGAAAGAATACCTATAGAAAGTCAACAAAATATAGAACAGTCATAGGGAATTGGTTTTCTATATTTTGTTGACTTTTTTAATAATAGACCGATTACATCAAAGGTTTGGCGTTAGGCTTACTTGCAAAATAGGCTATTTTTGATTGAAACATTAGAGCCATATTATTTGCTCTCTTTTTTGTTTCATCCGCTTTTTCTCCACTAAAATGATGATCAACCGTTTCCGTAAATAATTCAACCCATTTTGAAAAATGAACTTCAGTAATTGGAAATCCGAGGTGTTTAGAAAAAGGATTGCCTTTGTATCCTCTTTGAAAAAAAAGCACTGTATTCCAAAAATCATACATTCGATTTAGATGCTTCTCCCAATCCTTTCCCTGAATTCGAGTTGCAAATACAGGTGAAAGTAGTTGATCATTTTTAACTTTAAGATAGAAGTCATCTACTAATATTTTGATGTCTTCTATATCTTCAATATCGGTCATTTTTTACTTTTTTCAAATGTAATTTTAGCTTTACTATCCAAAATTAATAAACATCTTCCACTTTCTAAAACCCTAAAGGAATGTTTTACTGTTTTAGGAATTTGTATAGAATCATTGGCGCAAAGCACTTGTGAAATATCTCCTAAAAGGAATTCAATTTTCCCATTGATAACTAAGAATACTGCATCTTTATCTGAATAATGAGGCTTCATTGTTGCATCTTTTTCAGGATTTGCAACTAAGGTTTTGAATGAATCATTAATATGTAAAGGCGAAAAACTAACTTTTTTCATAATTTTAAAATATTAAACTCAATAAAGGAACAATGATGTGTATCAAAATCGTAATCAAATAAAATGTAATTGTTATTCTTGTGTGCTGTGCTCCAATATTTAAAATAATATTAGCAAACAAAAGAAGAATACTCAAACCAGCAAACGGCACGAACAAAAAAGAATAAGACATTAATAAAATTCCCATCGGCATAATCATTGTAGGAAGGGAAACCAAAGGAATTAAATACCATAATGTCCTGTCTTTCATCTGCTTATCGCAAAAATCAAGGTACTTTTGAACTAAGCTAATTTGACTTTTTTTCTTTGTATATGTTATATTTATTGCTGGATGTTGTTGCATTTTTTTAAATTTTAATTGTTTAAATCAATACTACAAATATAGAGGGTGGAAAGCTCGAAATTGATGATAAAAATCCTAAAATAGAATGATTTTTATCATCATGGGAGCGACACCATCCATACAAAAAAAGAGGAAGCCTTTCGGATTCCTCTTACACATTGAACCTCAAACGGCTCAACTCATCATTTTTTACATAAAAAATATTCTGGTAAATTTTATTGGTTCTTTGATCATTTTTGCCAAAACAAGGAAGTGAACTCAAGTCACTTCCTTCCTAATTTTTCATTTTCAATAAATGATATTTTTGAAAATTAGCTTGAATTTCAAATCTGGCAAAAATGATCAAAGAACTCTTTTATTTCACAGATATGATTAATACTATTACGCCAATAATTGAAAAAGGGTTGTGTCATTGATAATAATAAAAGTATTAAAAGAATACTATTGCATATGAAAAAAACACTCCTCATACGACTGATCAACAAAATAAGTGGCTTGATATTAGACAGACTTGTACGGCGGCTAGTGATTGAATACGCTGTAACAAAAGTTATTTAATATTTTAGTTGCAGCGCAACGACACCGTTTGTAGTAAATGATTAAGACGTTAAATTTTAGGTACAGCGTACCGACACAAAACACAAACATTTGATTAACAACACATTATATTTAGGTATCGGTGCGCTGCACCTAAAAAAATCCATTTATTTATAGCTACAAACGGTATCGGTTCTCTGAACCTAGGTCTTAAATAACTTTTGTTACAGCGTACTTAGATATAGCTATAATTCTTTTTTGAGTACAAAAGGCATGGTTTCAGCAATAGATGTAATGAGTTTTATAGCGGCTTTTTCGGGTGCATGCCACCAATTTTTTGTCCAAATACGATGGTATTTTAATCCATAGTTTTCAAATATTTTTTGGCGATGCAAGTCATAAATATAGGCTTCGTTGGTATTGTGCCAAGTTGTTCCGTCGCATTCGATGGCAATTTTTGGTTGAAAAAGCTCATCCAAAATAACCATATCAATTTGATAACCACCAAAAGGGTATTGAAAAGCAATATAATGCGGATCAATATGATCGGACAAATATTCAAAAATTAATTGCTGGAAAGGATGAATGTCTCGCTCAGTAATGGTCTCATAATGAGGAGAGTCTTCACTATTTTGACTCAACAATTCTAAAACCGCTTGCCTTCGAGGCTCGTCTAATTCTTCTACACTTTGACAATAATCTAAATACGCATACAAAACAGCTTTCCCTTTCACGCCTTTTCGCTCAATTTCCCGCTGGTATTTTGCAATATAATAATCCTGAGGAATGGAAGTCAAGAGATATAATTTCTTTTTGGCTCTTGTGATAATAACATTCAACAATTTATAACCGCGCTCGAAGTTATTCAATGGACCAAAATTCTGAATAAATTTCTCCTTTTTATTGATACCAAAAGTGGTAGAAATGATGATAATATCGCGCTCATCTCCTTGTATATTTTCTAAATTTTTAACAAACCATTCGTCTGTTTGATTGATCAAATTCATTTTTTCTCGAAAAGCTTTATCCTTAACCGCAGTCGAATAAATCAAATCCTTAATCAAATTCCGCTGTGTCATATTAAAAGTAGCAATACCCAAACTAGGATAACGACCATTTTTATAAGGCAAAATTTCTGTCCGAATGACCTCAATGACTTTTTCGGCTTCTGCCAAATTGCTCGCATCTTGATACAAACCATCGACTTGAATGAATCTAATCGGTTGATAACGAGACATAGAAGGAATCGGAACTAATCGTTTGCCATAAAATGCTGCATTGGAAAAATCAATCAAATAAGGATGTTTCGAGCGATAATGAAAATCCAAATACGATACATTAGTAAGTGCTGAATTGAGTTTATTACCAAATTCTAAAAGCGACTCACTACCTGCCAAAAATAATGGATCATGCTGATCAATTGCTTGTTGTTCTTCGCCTGTTTCTGCTTCGATTTCGTCATTTGTCTCCAGTAAAATATCGGATGCAAAATAGCTAGAAGGAGGCATTTGCTGTTTATCTCCCGAAATGACTTTTATTTTGCCACGATAGAATGCAGAAAATGTATCTTCTAGCCGCAATTGACTGGCTTCATCAAAAATGACCAAATCAAACAAGCCTTTTTTAAGCGGTAAAACAGAACTACACACCACTGGACTAACTAACAAAACAGGAAAAATAGTAGAAAATAATTCAAACTCCTCTTGCACTATTTTTCGGAGTGAATTTCGTTTAGAATACTTACTGTTTTTTCGGTAATTAAATAGCCATTTGATATTACTTTTAGTATTGAAATCTCGAATCTTTTGGTTCTGATGACGCGACCAATATCTTAAAATTTTATCTTTTTGTTCCTTTTTAACCGTTTTTTGAAGCTCGATTATTTTATCTAATGCTTGATTATTTTCATTAAAAGGCCCGATTTCAGTTTCTTTTTCGGATAGAAATAAATCAAAATATTCCAGCGTAAAAACGGATAGCCAATCTTTGGTATTACTAACATTTTCGCGCAAGCTTTTTAATACTTTTTGGAAAGCAGGCGGCTGGCTTTCAAAGAAATACCTCCAATGATAATAGCCCCGAAAATGAGGTCGAAGCAAGCTACTTTCGCCTGTAAATAGTTGTAGTTCTTTGATTTCTGCTTTGACTTCCGTCAAATTGTCCGTAGTTACTGTCCAACTTTTGGGCGGAGCGAGTAGCTTATTTTTTAATAACGCTGTTTTGATTTGTTGGTATAACTCATGAGTGCTTACCCAATGTTTAACCACCATTTTATGTGATTTCAAAAAATAAGCCTTGAATTTAGTCCATTTCTGATTGTTAATCGAATAATCTTTTGCTAGGTTATTTTCTTTGAATGTCAATTCTTCCCAATGCTCAACAAAAGCCAATGCAAATTTTTCAACTCCTCTTATATCCTGAAAAAACCGTTTTTCAACCCCAACTTGATATTGTTCCATAAAGCGAGATCCAGCGTATTTATCTAATAAAAAACACGGCTTTTTGACTGCTTCAAATAAATCGGCGGCTTGTCTCACGACTAAATTTAGCGCAGCATATTCTTCTCCATTCAACTCTAAACCTAAATCATCCAGCAAAAAACGAAGTACAAAACCAGCTCGTTGCAATCTAATATGTTCTGCTATAAGTTGCTGAGTATCTTGATCATTTAAGACTTTTTTTAATAAATGATGATGTTGAACGTTTACTTTATCAGTGAGTTCTTCTAGCTGTTTTAGATTATTATCATAATTAATCTCACTAAACCGCGCATTTACTTTCATGCCGTTTTTTTCTAAAGAACGAACATGATCAATTATTTTTTTACGATCTCGATTCACATCATCAATCGTTGTGCAAAGCTGCGCTAAACCAATGTCTTTCAAATTATTTTCAATGACTTCGAGCGCTGTTTTTTTCTCACAAACGACTAAGATTTTTTTATGGTTTTCGAGCGCGTTTGTAATAATCGCGGTAATACTTTGGCTTTTTCCAGTTCCAGGCGGTCCTTGAATGACTTTACATTCCGTTTTAGTAATAGAATGGATAATTTCTTGCTGGCTCGGATCCGTCTCGACAGCCGCATTCTTGGAGTTTTTGAACGGCTCTACAATGATTGATTTATTGTCAAATTCAACAGCAAGTTGATCAATATCTTGAATAATACTTTGCTTCTGAGTTTTGAATAATCCAAAAACTCCTGACCAAAGAATATTAGGCTCACTAGCTTTGGAATCTATAGTTTTACTAGCTTTTGTAGCTTCAATTTTTGGTTTTATATTAATATTGAAATCCCGAAAATGATTTAGAACCTCTTCAATAATTTCAGCCATTTCAAACTTATCAATCTTGCTATCCTCCAAGTATTCAGGATGAAGATTATCCATCACAATCCCTTCGTCCTGATTAATATGAGCAATGAGTACTTGATTAATGTAAATCGGTGCATCAGGTGTTTTGACAATAGTCCACTCATTTGATCGAGAAGTCGAGCGTTTAATATCCAAACTCCAAATGAAAATAGGTGATTTAATCACGCGTTTCCCATCTTTTTTACTCTTTTTGATCAAAAGCGGATACCCAAAACTAAACGTCCGAACGCCATGTTCCAAATAATTATCCTCATCTTGATTAAAAATTCCGTTAAGGCGACGTGCAATAAAATCCAGTTTTCTTCGATCTTCTTTTGCTAGTTTTTCGATGGAAATACCTTTAAAATTAATCAAGAATTTGAAATGCTCTTTTCTTAATAAATTATTAAAAATAAAGGTGTGAGAAAGCGGCAAGCCTGTTTTTTTCTTCGATTGTAATGCCTGAATATCATCTAATCTAGTCAAATCCAAACGCGTCAAATATCGCCCTGGTAAAGCATTGAGGTGAATAGACCGAAGATTTCCTGTTTTAAGCTTTTCGCCTAAATATTTGATGAAAGGTATGTTCATTTGTAACAATCTAAAAAATTACTTGGATAGTTACAAGTTAGTGATTTTCAAATAGATCACCAAAAAAGCCCTCTAATTAGACAGTGCTAACTAGAGGGCTTTTTTATAAAAGAATTATGATATATTTTACAATGCTCCGTGCAATCTTTTCACAGAAATACCATGATGAGACGTACTAAAAGTAGGAACACCATCCTTAAATACAATCACTTGAGGCGATTGATGAACAACGCCAAAACGTTGCGCAATCAAATTACTAATTGAGCGATATGCCAATAAATCTAAATAGTAAAATTTTAGATCTTGGTCTTCAAAATCCCAATTTTCTTCTAAATTGTATTTAATATTATGACTAATTCCGCAGCGTGTACTGTGCTTAAAAATAGCCACAGGCTGTGCTTTTGATTCTTCAACAATTGTATCCAACTGCTCTTTTGAAGTTAATGGATGCCAAGCATTAGGCACATCTTTCATTCCTTGTGATACAATCCGATCTAAAAACCCCATAATTTTGTTGTCCTTTATTTTATATTAAAAAACGTAATAACCATAGAACATAAAAAATAGAAAAAAGATTTAATTTTCTTATATATCTCTAAGAAATAAGTTGGGCTTTCGCCAAAAAATCAGCCAAAACAGGCGCAATTTCCATCGTCGGATCATGCAAAATAGTTTGAATACCTAACTTAGCTGCACTTTCGATATTGGCTTTTCCATCGTCAATAAAAAGCGTTTCCGCTGGATCAAGTTGGGCATTTTCTAATACATATTGAAAAATTTGAGGATCTGGTTTTCTCAATCCCACCTCAAAAGAATAATAGCCTTTTTTAAAAAAAGTACCTCTAAAATCAGCAATCCCATAATTTTTCAATAAATCCGCTTCAATTTTTTGAACATGCGTAATATTAGTATTACTCAACAAATAAATATCATAATCTTTTTGAAGGGAACGTAGCAACTCCAAACGATGAAAAGGAAAGGCTAATAAAATACTATTCCAAGCTGCAATTGCTTCTTCTCTATTTATTTTGCTTGCCTGAGTAAAAAAAGTAAAAAATTTTTCTTCTGAAAATGCCCCGACCTCGAACTTATTAAAGATTTCTTGCGTTGTCAGATCAGAAAGAAGGGTAGAAAAATCATGTCCTAATATATTTTGAAAGCGTTTTTCGATTGATTCAGTATTCAAATTAATCAGAACGCCTCCTAAATCAAAAATAATATGACGAATTTTACTCATTTTTGAAAAATTATTAGTGAAATTGTTGGAATGCAACACACAAATATGTAAGTTTGCATCCGAATTGACAACAAAAGTGTTGTTTATTTCAAAATTGGTCCTGTAGCTCAGTTGGTTAGTAGCACCTGACTCATAATCAGGGGGTCCTTGGTTCGAGCCCAAGTGGGACCACAATATAAAGCGTAAATATCTATTTATTAGATGTTTGCGCTTTTTTTGTTTTATAAAACTACAACTTGATCTTCATCACTCGTTCATCTAAGTTTTTCCAATTTGGCTCATGTTTCGCAAGTTCTGCCCAAAACGCTTTGGAGTGATTTTTAATTTTGGTGTAAACCAGCTCATGAATAATTAAATAATCAATCAAACTATACGGCAATAAAACCGCTTCATAATTGATAATAATATTATTTGCTGGCGTACAACTGCCCCAGCGTTTTTCGAGTTGACAAAATTTGAGTTCATTAAAAATATACTCTGTTTCTTTGGCTTTGATTTGAAAATTTCATTATTCAATTGATTTTAGATTGATTATTTCCTTGTTCCTTATTCAAAAAAATAGCCATCAATGGAACTTTTTTCTATTGAATAGAATTATGCTTTTGTGAATAATTCATTCACTTTATTATAAAAATTTTCATATACCAATCGTCATCATGAAGTACATTCATTAAAATCCAATCCAAAATTCTTATTTTTGTTAATTGTAAGTAGCATTAGTATTTGTGCTAACTTACTAATCAGTTTTATCAACTATCATTTCAAAACTCCTGAATGGGAAAGAAAGGAAGCAGAAAAAATCATAAGGTTCAAGTAGAAAACACTTGGAATCTGGGCGAGAAAGCAAAGACAGGACTGCAACGAGGCATCGAAAAAGCAGTCTTAGTCGCTATCATTCGCCAAAATCAAGACGAAGAACAAGTCACTGAATATCTGGATGAATTAGCGTTTTTGGCGGAAACGGCAGGCGCGAAAACCATCAAAAGAGTTGTGCAAAAATTGCAACATCCAAATCAACAAACCTTCATTGGAAAAGGAAAATTAGAAGAATTAGCCTTATTCGTTGAAGAGAATAAAATTGATTTGGTCATTTTTGACGATGATCTCACGGGTAAGCAGACCAATAATATTGAAGAATCACTGAAATGCAAAATTGTAGATAGAAGTTCATTAATTCTCGATATTTTTGCTAGTCGAGCGCGAACTGCACAAGCCAAAACACAAGTAGAATTGGCTCAAATGCAATATCTATTACCGCGTTTGCGTGGTTTGTGGACGCATTTGGAGCGACAACGAGGTGGTATTGGAATGCGTGGACCAGGTGAAAAAGAGATTGAAACGGATCGACGGATCATTCGCGACAAAATCAGTGTTCTCAAAGAAAAACTCGATAAGATCGACCGACAAAACAAAACTCAGCGCAAAAATCGTGGTGGAATGGTTCGAGCGTCTTTTGTGGGATATACCAATGTTGGGAAATCAACGTTGATGAATTTGATGAGTAAATCACAGGTATTTGCAGAAAATAAATTATTTGCGACGTTAGACACAACGGTTCGCAAGGTTGTATTAGAAGCTATGCCGTTTTTATTGTCAGATACGGTTGGTTTTATTCGCAAATTGCCGCATCATTTGGTCGAAAGTTTCAAATCCACACTTGACGAAGTTCGAGAGAGTGATATTTTGATTCACGTCGTAGATATCGCGCATCCTTGCTACAAAGATCATATTACAACAGTATTAAAAACATTGTTGGATCTAAAAGTAGAGGATAAACCAACGATTTTAGTTTTTAATAAAATGGATTTGTTCCGCAAAAACTATTTCGATGATTTCATTGGCGAAGAAACAAAATTAGAAATTGAAGAAGAGCTTAAAATTTCTTTACAAAAACAATACGAACAAGAAGTAATGTTTGTTTCTGCCACAACAGGCGAAAGCATAGATGAATTTAAAACTAAATTACACGCTATGGTCGAAGCTAAATATGGAGGAAAATTCACTTATTACTAAGTTGAAAATTGAAAGTGGAGAGTTGAGAATGCCTAAACTGACGTGGAGGTTCTTTTTAAAAATAATAAAAGCCGTTTTGAGTAAAATTACTCAAAACGGCTTTCGTTGTATTAATCAAAACTTAGAAAATACCTAAATCAAATACACTAATTTAGCATTCTCAATTCTCAACTTTCAATTCTCAACTTTCAATTCTCAACTTTCAATTCTCAACTTACCCCTAATTTCCATTTTCGTTGAAAGGTTGTTTGAAGATAACGTAATTAAAACCTAGTGCTTCGATTGTATCTTTATCCAATCTTCCGATAGGTAAAGCGTTTTCATTCTGGAATTTTTCGATTGCCGTCTGTGTGTCTTTATCTAACACACCGCTAATACCTCCTGAATAATATTTTCGACCTTTTAGGGCAAGTTGTACTTGACTGATCACAATTTCGTTGAGAGAAGCTGGGCAAAGCACTTCGACCCAAACTTTTTTACCGCCTTTTTCTATTAATTTTTTCTTTTTAACGGTTTTGTATTTTGGCGGAACTTCGACCATGATTTTACGTGCATGTTTTCTCAATACTGCCTTTTCAACTACTTTGTAATCCGCAGGCACAAAAATTCGTTCTACACGCGCTGGTTTGCTTTGAATAACCTTAGGCACTTCGACCATTTCTTCGCCATCGGTAGAATCCGACCATTCTGCAGCTACAAAAACTTCCTTTGTGGTAATATCATATTCTTGCTTTTTTTCTACCCATTGCAACGTTTCGCAATCTTTAGGATTAGGCGACTTACAATTAGCAATTTTTACGGTTACCCATTCGCCTGCTGCTGCCGATCCATCAGCGTTTGGTTTCTTTTCTACATTGAATACCGTTTTATATTTTTCCTCAATCATCCTTGATTTATCTTTGACTTTGACTTTGACCATTATTGTATCAAATTCAGCTTGATAAGTCACTATTTTTTCATAGGCTTTTCTGATCAATAATCTTTGTCGAAGTGTATCGTAAATTGCTGGAATAAACTCCTCTTTTGTTTGTGCTTTTTCGATCATGACTTGCTCTTCAATGATCTTAAATTTATCAGGTGTGACTGATTTAGCATAACAAACGCCTTTGGTAGGCTGTGGCATTGTTGTATCTCCTTTTGCAAACTTTTGAGCATAAATGCCACAAGTCATTAAGCAAAGAAATAGAGTAGTGAGAATTTTTTTTTCGTGTTTCATCTGTTCAATCTAACTTTTATATCAACCGACTATTTGAATTAGAATTATTTAAGCATAAAAATTCATATAATAAATTCATATATTTAAAACACCTAAACTGTCTGGATTTTTTGAATAAACAATTACTAAAGAAACGAAATTCAAATTCTTTTTCAAACCAAAATTGATAATTAAAAGTCAAGATTTAAATACTACTAAAATTCTGATTTTTAGTTAGTTGAAAATTAGATTTTAATGTAATAGGATTTTTTTTAATACAATCTTCTGATAATTAAAATTTTACTTAATTAGGAAAAAGCAATGTTATTTTATTCCTTTTTTTTGTACGTTACTCGCTTTCCTCGTTTTCGTAATACATATTTTTCGACCGTTTTATAAGTTGCTGGAACAAAGATCCGCTCTACTCTTTCAGCTTGTTTTTCTATTATTTTAGGAACTTGAATCACAATAGCGTCAATTTCTCCATCCCAAACTGCCCCCAAATAAGTATTATATTCTTTGATATCATACTCCGAACTTTCGGGTACCCAAATTTGATAAACACAATCTTCGGGATTCAATGAAATACAATTTGTATCTCGCACACCGACCCATACTCCAGGAATGCTATCCGCATCAACCTTCTTTTTCATGGAGTAAGTTTTGCGCCAATTTTCTTTTAGTATTTTGGATTTTTCTCGAAGTGTTACATCAACAAGAATCGTATCTAATTGAGCGGGATATTTGACCAATTTATGATAGCTCGGACTGACCATAATACTTTCTTTAATTGTGTCATATTCAGCAGGAATATAAAGCGTTTTTTCCTCTTGACCGACAAGGATTAGGCTATTACTAAAGATAAATATGAAGAGAATCAACGAACCTTTCATTTGTCTTTTTTATAAAATGGTTAGGATTAATTTTTTTATAAAAATCAATCCTTCACTTGATTTAAAATTAAATGCGGAAAGATAAAAAGAATAACGTTGATTAAAGGTTAAAACTACGTAAAAATCATATAGTAGCTCAAAAATCCATGTAGCAGGAGTGATAAAATAGGCGCAATTAAATAATAGGATTTTTCGATTGGAATGTCAATTAATTGCCCAGATCGATTAATTTCTGGCGCATTAGTTATAGAATCATAGACCGTATTATAGCTAGGTTGATTAGGCATGAATAGAATAAATTCTTCCACTTCGTCTTCTACTAATTGCGTTTTATAGGTTTTGCAATACGCTATATAAACAGAAGCACCTCTTTTAAAATCAAATTCATATTTATAAATCGGATATTCAACTCCATTGATTTCAATGCTACTGTTTGTTGGTGTTCGAGACTTCATTTTTCCTGTTGTGAACACCCCATTTTTAATTAAATTCAACGATTTCATATTAATTTGAAGACTCCTCCAAATCAGAAATAAACCGCTTAAAGGGAAAATAATAATAAGAATTGTCCACGAACTAAACATTTTGCTACGTCCTCCAATCATTCGTGATTGTTCAATTCGTTGAGCATTGTATTCTATTTCTACTTTGTCTCCAATATCGTATTCTTCACTAATGACAAAACTACGCCCGCCATATTCGACAGCCGATTTTTCATAAACATATCTTATTTCATAAATATATTCTTCATTTTGCGAAGCATTGGTTTCGATTACTCTTTTGACTATTCCTTCATGCGTTTCCCACTGCTTAGGCATTGAAAACCAAAGCATTGCTGTAGAATTATAGGTAAACACCCAAAAGAATATCATCCCAAATCCAAATATAATCCAACCAAAAATGGCATAAATTCCACTAAAAAGAAGAACCGCTTGCGAATATAACGATAAACGTCTCGGAGGTTGTTCGCGAAATGGCATTGATTTATTTTATTTACTCAGTTTTAGCTTTTAGCACTTAAATTATTAGGCTGTTTTGAGTAGCCTAATAGTTTGTTTTCTACTTTCATATTAAATTTACGCAGATATGTTTAGAATGTTTTATGATTTTTGAAAAAAATTTAAATTCATTAATATTTAAAGTTCATTCACAATTTTTGCCTTTTAGCCTAATGTGAGCTTGCTCCATTGTTCTAACTTTTTGAAAAACAACGAAGCAAGCCACCGCTGAATTAAAAAATATTCATTCTGGTAAAATTGTCAATGCACCATATTTAAGACTATGAGATTGGTAAAGTCACACAATCACTTTTACACTTCACAAATTTCTACTGCTTTTTTCAATGCAGCTAATCGGTCTTCTTGTGTTTTTCCCGTAGGAATAAATTCTTGACCAATAAAACCTGTGTAGCCCGTTTTTTTAATTTCTTCCATAATGAAACGATAGTTTAATTCTTGAGTTTCATCGATTTCATGCCTTCCAGGAACGCCTGCGGTATGATAATGAGAAATATATTCATGATATTTTCGGATTGTTGCCACGACATCGCCTTCCATAATTTGAGCGTGATAAATATCATATAGAATTTTAAAATTAGGCGAGTCAATCATTTCACACAACGCCACACCCCATTCCATATTATCGAACTGATGATCAGGATGATCGACTTTTGAATTCAAATATTCCATTGAAATCGTAATTCCATTATCTTCTGCCAAACCGATAATGCGTCGAATTCCATTTTTACAATTAATCATATTTTGGTAATCCGTCCGTCCTTGTCGTTGCCCAGATAGACAAATTAGGTTTTTAACACCTGCTTTGACCGCTTTTGGAATGAGTTTTTTATAATAAAGCTCTAATGCATCATGATTGTCAGGATTAGTATAAAAATTATTTAATACCACGCCATCAGGATATTTATCCCATCCCATTGCGCAAGTCAAACCATAATCTGCCATTACTTCCCATTCTTTTGGTCCAGTAAGTTCGATTGAGTGCATTCCGAAACCTTGAACGGCTTTGCATAACTCTGGAAATGGTACTTTTCCATAACACCAATGAGAAACGGAGTGCTTGAATGCGCCTTTTAATTCTATAAAATCTTCCATGTTAGATTGATTTTGCCTAGCTAAAATATTAGAATTTAATAAAACTCCGCCTGCTGCAAGAGCTGAGGTTTTCATGGCATTTCTTCGATTCATGATTTTATTTAATTTTAAATGGTAAAGCGATAGTAGTTAACTTTGTACCTTTTGCCGTTTCGAATTCCTCAAAAGTCCCTTTGCTTTGATGATAATGTGATTTTTCGAGTTCTTCAATTTCTAAAATAGGCGCGGCACACACATCTTGCCCTTTTAGGATTTTCATCCAATCATCGAGCGTTTTAGTTTTGAAAAGAGCTTCTACTTCATGTTTTGGAAATTTGATATTCATCACATCGAAAGGGCTTTTTCTTTTCCATTCAGGTTTGCCAACAATTTCAACAAGGTTATTCCAAAACTTCAATTCTAATGCACCAATCGACAACCACTTCTCATCCAAACATTGATAAGCGGCATAATTAACGGTCGTTTTTCCATTAATAACATTGAATTGTCTATAATCCAAACCACCTTTGTGAAGCGCATAAGGAACTGCCAAAAATGGATTAATAGCATCTGCAATCGACACATCTACAAAACTTCCTTTGCCCGTTCGTTCTTTTTTCAAAAGTGCTGCTTGTAGCGCCATAACTGCCATATACGAGCCAGTAATATCCGAAAACTGTGTATCTGAAACACTTGGTTTGCCATTTTCATCTTTCATTAAAGACATCACACCAGCATAAGCCAAATAATTAAAATCATGTCCAGCTTCATTTGAATAATCATTATTTTGACCATAACCTGTCAAGGAAACATAGACAATATTTGGGTTTATTTTTTTAATATCTTCATAACCGAAACCCCAAGCATTCATTGCTCCTGGGCGAAATTGTTCGATCAAAGCATCTGCGCTTTTAATGATTTCCAACAAGTCCGTTTTCCCCGTTTCTGAATTATAATCAATTATTTTTATCGTTTTATTATGGTTCAATTGATGAAATAATAAACTTGCCCCATCGACTTGAGCACCACTTGCCCGAGCGTAATCCATTCTTTTAGGGCTTTCAATTTTAATAACTTCTGCCCCCATTTGAGCCAATAAATGCGTACCTAAAGGACCAGGTAACAATCTCGTGAAATCAATTATTTTAATACCTTCTAATGCCTTCATTTTTTATTTTTCATTTAATACGTCACCCTCAATTGAAATGCGTATAAGTTTATTAACAATTTAATAATGAACTAAAAAAACGTGTAGAAACGCTTTTTTCTCAATCATAACCCGATTTTCAGCAACTTTGATCTCTAGAATTTGCTATTGTTTTAAGAGGAGTTTTAGAATAGACTTGTACGGCGGTTAGTAATTTAGCGAAACGGCAGGAGATTAAGTACCATGTAACAAAAATAAATTAATGTTTTAGGTTCAGAGAACCGACACCGTTTGTAGTTATCAAGGAACAGGATATTTAAAGTGCATCGAACCGACACCAAGGCTATAAAATATTGATTTATAATGACTTATAGAACAAGGCTTCGGTGCGATGCACCTAAAATAAATCTATTTATTGATAGCTACAAACGGTATCGGTTCTCTGAACCTAGACATTAAATAACTTTTGTTACAGTGTAATTAAGTAGCCGCCATACAAGTCCATTAATACTCTTTTACTTTTCTCTCAGCCATGTAAAGGACAAAAAAGAAAATGGGTTCATCTGCATCATCTCCAGTCATCATCATACGAAAAGCAGTGAGCGCACTTTGATGATCGCCCATTTTATAATAAGCATATCCTTCAAAAAAAGCGGCTTCTGAAATGACATCTTCATCTACTTGAGCTTTTTGAAACTCCTCGACTGCACCGATATAATTATGGTCATCTATAAGATAAATCATACCTCTTGCTATGTACAAATTTCCATCTCTATCGGATTCTAACTCTCTTTCTTCTTCTTCTGCAATATCTTCATTGATCGCATCTAAATCATCCAATTCATCCTTAAATGCTTCATTATCAGATAATTTATTCAGCCCTTCGATATAGTATTGATAAGTTGCATCACATTCGTTTATTAATTTTTCAACAAAAAAAAGCAAAAATTCATCTTCGTCACTTACTCCATTCGTTGAGGCAATAAGTTCTTTTCTTGCTTTTTTAGAGACATTCATCACCGTTTTTAAGCAATCTGGAATATCATCTTCCGTTAAGTCAATATCAGTAATATCAACACTTTCAAAGCAATCACAAGCCTTGTTCATTAATGTATCTAATGGTGTTTGCCCGTAAGAAAAAATAGCTGACAATAGGAAGATAGTGAAAAATAATTGTTTCATCTGACTTGTTTTTTATGCATTAAAATATTCTGATATACTTGTTTTCTTTTCCTATTTAGATGCTGTTTCATTATAAATTGGTGCGCCAAAATCAAACGATTACTTTAATTCCAACAAAACAGGACAATGATCCGATTGATGAACATCCGTTAGTTGACGGCACGACACAATCTGATCTTGTAGATTATTAGAAACAGAATGATAATCAATGCGCCAACCTCGATTATAAGACCGATTACTTCGACGATAACTCCACCAACTATATTCTCCTAATTCAGGGTTTTTGTACCGAAAAGCATCCGTAAAACCACTATCTAACCAATCCGTCATCCATTCTCGTTCCGCGGGTAAATGCCCTGACATTTTTTTAGCTTTGTCTGGATTATACACATCAAGTTCGTTATGTGCTACATTATAATCGCCCATGATGACTAATTTCGGACGTGTTTTTTTCAATTCATCGACCCATACTTGAATATCTTTTAAAAATTGAATTTTTATTGCTTGACGCGCTTCACCGCTAGAACCCGATGGAAAATAACAGCTTAAAACGGTTAAATCACCAAAATCAGCTCGAATGATTCGCCCTTCATTATCATACAAAGGAATGCCACAACCCGTTTCAACCAAATCTGGTTTTACTTTGGAAAGCAAACCTACACCGCTATATCCTTTCTTTTGAGCCGAAAACCAATGACAATGATAGCCGAGCGCCTCGAATACTTCGACAGGAATTTGCGCTGGCATTGCTTTCAGTTCTTGAAAACCAACGATATCAAAATCGTTTTCTGCTAAAAATTCAACTAAGCCTTTTTTGATCGCTGCGCGAATGCCATTAAGATTATAGGAAATTATTTTCATTTTAATTTTAATTTCGTAAGAATATGGCACAAAATTACGATAAGTATTTTTAATTTTGTTGGTGATTTCAAAGAGATATAATAAAGTGTAAAGAAAACAGTTGTAATACAATCAATTCAAAGAAGATTAAGTTTAGTATTAAAATCCTTTCTTAACTAGTAGACTTATATAAGTCTACTATTCAATTACCATCAATCTACTATTTCAATAAAAACACATTATAAAAATTATCAAAAAAATATAGATAATTTTAATATACTTATTAATACGATTAATAAACAGAACATTGAGTAGGTTTGGTTATTTGATCAACTTACACAAGGTTGAAAGATGCATAATACAAAATGAAACGAATTTTTAAAGCACCAAAATCTTTATGGGTTTTGTGCCTTTTCTTGATGTGTACTCATCAAGTAATGGCTCAAACATTTACGATCAAAGGAAGAGTAATAGATTATGACACAGAGGAATCCATGCCTTTTGCCAATGTTTTTTTTGAAAATGGAACAGGCGTAACAACCGATTTAGAAGGGTATTATATACTCGAAACCGACGAATTAGAAGATAGTTTAATCGTTTCTTCGATGGGATCTGAAGATTTAAAAAAATCTGTTAATCCCGATTTGGCAATACAAGAGATCAATTTTAAATTGCGTTCTTCTAGCTTAGTAATGACAGAACTCGTCATTTATCCTGGTGAAAATCCAGCTCATCCGATTGTTAGAGGTATTATAGCCAATCGAAAAACGAATAATATCGAGAAAAGAAACAGTTATGAATGCGAACGATACAGTAAAGTAGAACTCGATTTACATAATTTTGATACGACGCTTTTTGATAGTAAAGTCATGAAGCCTTTTGATTTCATTTTGGATAATATTGATAGTACTTCCGACGAAAAAATCTTCTTGCCAGCTTATATTAATGAAAATATTGATGATCTCTTTTTTATAAAAAAACGACCGCTCAAGGTTATACAACGCGCAACACGAACCTCAGGTGTAGATGCTTCTACAGTTGTAGCGCAAACAAAACGCTTGCATCAAGCTTATAATATTTATGATACTTGGATTCCTGTTTTAGAAAAACAATTCGCTAGTCCTGTCTCTTCATTGGGCTTTTTTTACTACAAATATTACCTTATTGATAGTACTTTCATTAATGATAAATGGAGTTATCAAATCAAATTTGAACCTAAACGCAAGCAAGAAAATACCTTTTTTGGAGAATTTTGGGTCGCGGATACTTCTTTTGCTATCGTTCGATTGAATATGCGCAAAACGCCAGAAGTGAATTTAAACCTAGTCGATCGTGTCCTTATTTTTGAAGAATATGGGACAAAAGATAGTCTTTGGCTGCCTGTCAAGCAGAAAATGGTTGTAGATTTTTTACCTACGGATAAGTTCCCAGGAATTATTGCTCGGAAAACTACGGTTTTTAAGTCCTTTAAAATAGATGATCCGACGACGATAACCCGATACAAAGAAAAAGACCCCGAAGATTATGAAGTCGTTGAACTAAAAAGACCTGATGAATATTGGGACGAAAATCGTTTTGAAGAGTTAAGTAAAAATGAATTGACCGTTTATCAAATGATTGATAGTGTTAAAAATTCTCCTATTTATAAAAAATATTCGGATGCAGTTTATACGATTACGACAGGTTGGCTTAAAATTGGAAAACTCGAAATTGGGCCTCATTATAATATCTATGGAGGAAATATAGTCGAAGGCAATCGTTTTCAATTAGGATTAGGAACGAATTTAGAATTTAGCAAAAAATTCCGTCCAGAGATTTTTGTGGGTTATGGTACTAAAGATAAAAAATGGAAATATGGCGGAAAATTTCAATATAATTTTAAAGGACAACCACGAAGAACATTCATCGGGGCTAGTTTTTTTGATGATGTGATTTATTCTAATCAAAGTTCAGAAGAAGCAATTGCAACGAGTTCTTTGGCTAGTTTTTTTAGGCGTGATATTCCACAGCGATTATTACATTCTAAGGAAGCAAAAGTATTTTATCAAAAAGAATTTAAACGAGGTTGGTCAACTAGATTTTCTCTTTTAAATCGAGAAGTAGATCCTTATGGCGGTGTTTATGCAGATGGTTCAGGTTTTAATTTTCAGTTTATTTCACCTCAAACCAACGAAATCGACACAATTGTCACAACAACAGAATTCACATTCAAGCTTCGTCATGCGTATAAAGAACAATATGTTGCTGGCTTTTTTGAACGAATTAGTTTAGGATCAAGATATCCGATTTATTCGTTACAATATACCGCAGGAATTAAAGACGTAATGGGTAGTGAGCATACCTATCACAAAATAGCGATTGATTATGATCATTGGTTTTTTATTCAACCTTTGGGCTGGACGCGCTATTATCTTCGAGCGGGAAAAACCTTTGGAACATTACCTTCTTTACTCCTAGAAGGACATACAGGAAATGAAACTTATTTTTATGGTGCGAATACTTTCAATTTGATGAATAGGTATGAATTTACGAGTGATACGTATTTATGCTGGACGGTTGTCCATCATTTTGATGGTTATTTATTTAATAAAATTCCGTTGCTTAGAAAATTAGATTGGAGAGCATTGGCTGGATTTAGAGGCGTTTGGGGCACATTAACAGATGCAAATGCCGAAGCGAATCGCCTTAACACCTCAGATGTTGGCGGGACAATTCCTTTTCGTTCGCCATTTCCTACACCTTATATGGAAGCCAATTTTGGTATAGAGAATATATTTAAGGTGTTTCAAATTCAAGCCATTTGGCGATTGAATTACATGGACAACCCCGAAGCCAATAGATTTATGATTCAAGGTGGAGTTTATTTTGCGTTTTAATTATTTGCGATTTCGTAGGGCAAAAGCCTGCCTTTGCCCTACAATCACAAATTTCATTCTAAACATATGGCTCAATAGCAGGTTTTTCGTTATTGTAACCTATAATATTTTGAATGGTGCTAGATTTAGGTGCAAAAAGCACCTTAGGCAATCGACGATAACTACTTTCTAAAGCATTGAATGCTTCACTTACTTCCCAATTGTTGGTTAAAGCATTTTCTACTTCTAAAGTTTCAATGGAAGTCGTTTCGTGATATAAATACTTAATTAACAGCTCTGATGTAAATTTATTTTTCATTTTTGACACGCTTATTCTACTATGAGGTAATAGAGACACTACTAATATAACTTAAATAATAGTCTTTATTGACAAAATTAATATGCTTGCAAAATCATCTTTTAACTTTCTACTTCATTAGTTTTTTGGCAGATAACAAGGCCATTTTTCTCAAAACTGCCTTGCCTAAAACTAAAATCTGTATTTTTTGGCTATAAGAACTTTTGTCAATAGAGACTAATAAGTTACAACTTTTCATTAAAAAAATCAATAGTAAAACGGGAACAAATAAGAATTATTGTTATATTTCCTATATTTAGTCAATTCCTAGATAAACAACCATATTCATTCGACGGATCTAAAGGTTATTAGGACTTCACTACTGTTCGCTATATCATGAACGAAATTAAAACCTGTTTTATACATCAATTCCCATATTTCTCATTAAAAAAGTAGCATTAAAGCTTTGACTAACTCCCTTTTTAATGGTATAATCAAAAATTAACTCCTTTTCGAGTACTTCAACTTCCATACAAAGATTTTCAATCACTTCCTTATATTCTGCTTCCAAACCACCCAATTCTAAATCGTGTGTAGCGACTAAGCCCATGCCTTGCGTCTTGATCAATTGAAGAATAAGCGCTTTTGCCCCTTTGTGTCGATCATTAGAATTCGTGCCTTTTAGAATTTCATCCAGTAAGAAAAAGACATTATTTTTGCTATCAACTGCGTCAATGATTACTTTTAGCCGTTTGAGTTCCGCATAAAAAGAAGAGGTACTTTCGTGTAATGCATCCTGAGTTCGCATACTCGAATAAACCTCTAAAAGCGGCAATTCAAATCGTTTAGCACAAACAGGCGCGCCCATCATTGCTAAAATAATATTCAATCCGACAGTACGAAGAAACGTACTTTTACCAGCCATATTTGAACCTGTAATTAATTTGATGTGCCCTTTATGTGGCAATTCGATATTATTAGCAACTCGTTTGTTGCGATCTATCAGCGGATGACCTAACTGAACGCCTTTAAATGATGGATTTTCAGGTTGTATAGTTGGAAAAATCCAATCAGGATGATTATAGTGTAACGTACTGATTGCATTCATCGCTTCAAATTCTTGCAATGCCTCAAACCATTCTGGTAATGCCGATTTTGATTTAGATTTCCAAACTTCTAGTCTTCTGATCCATTGCAAATCCCAAAGCACTGTACCACTCAAAACTACTGCGAAAATATTATATCGAACATTGAGCTGGCTAATGATATAAGACAATTCGCGAAAAGCCTCAGAAGCTGTTCCAGAATCACTAATAAAACGCTCGCGAAGTTGTTTCAATTTGGGCGTTTCAAAATGATCTTTTTCAATATGAGCAATGATTTGTGCATATTTTTTTAAATACTTATTTGCTTGTGCGGTTTGTGCATGAATTTCATTGATTTGCATTAAATAATGACGAATAACCAATAATTGACCAATGCCTAAACCAACCGCTATTTTATAAGATAATCCAAAATATATTCCGACAATTGCACCAAAAACCAAAGCAGGAAAAACCCAAAGTAATATTTTCAAAAAGCCATTATTCAAAATAACATAATCTTCTTTTTCTAACCAACGAACTAACGCGCTAATTTCTCGTTGCGAGTCTTCCGTCTGAAAACTATGTGATTGAAAATCTTGTCTCCATTCCAATTTCGGGCTTAACTCTTTAATTGATTCTTGCCGTTTTTGAATTTCTTCAAAATTTGCTGGCTGTGTCAAATATTCCGACAAGCGTTTTTTTCCAATAGAAGTAGACGTTCGGTTAATATATTGAAATAAAGAAAATGAACCAAAAATATCCATATCTACCGAATTAGGATGAGCAGGATCCATAAATTCTTCTCCATTTTCAAATTCATTGTAATTCAAAGCAAGGTATTTCAATTCATTTTCATTAACTTGTTGTAGGATTTTATAATGTTCTCGTTGTTTTCCAATATTTTGATGCCAAATCATAAACTTACCAAAACCAATAATAAAGGCAATAATGAAAGCCATACAAAAAATAATCCCGAGATCCGCGATTAAAAAAGCTAAACCGATTCCCATAAAAAAAGTAATCAATCGAACAATTGCTAATTGATTATATTTCTTTTGTAATTGAATGGCAAGCGTCGAGTAACGATCGGCGTTTTCTTGATAGATAGATTGTATTTCTTGAATCGTCATATATTATTTTAGTCATTATTTAATTAAAAAAATTAGTATTATTGAATAAATAATCATCAAAAAACTAGCTCAACAATACTACACAAAACACTGATTATCAATAAATTAAACATAAATCAACTAATATAAATCAATTTCATTCAACTCATTCACAATACTTTTTATTATATAAAATGAATAAGATTTTAATTTCTTTTTGTTGATAAAAAACGAATTTTGCGAAAATTCACTATATTTACTTGTAAATTATCAACACTTATACAAAAATTAAACAACTTTAGGTTAGTCATTTAAAGTGTAAATTAATTACAAATCAACCTACATTTTTTGAAAAAATGTAAAAAATAGGCTATTCAATTTTAAATTTTACTAATTTCAGTAAAATATCTCTTTAATTAAAAGTTTCAAAACGTGGCCAGCAGTCAAAATACAAAAATTATATTCGGACTAAAAGTTAAGCAACTTCGTAAAGAGTTAAACTTATCTTTTCAAGACTTAAAAGATCGTTCGGGATTATCTGTTTCTTATCTAAATGAGATAGAAAAAGGGAAGAAATATCCGCGTACAGATAAAATTGAAGCATTAGCAGGAGCATTAAATACTACTTATGAAGAGTTAGTATCTAAAAAATTAAGCAAAAGTCTTTTGCCACTTTCTGAGCTATTAGAGTCTAATTTTTTGCAGGATTTACCATTAGATTTGTTTGGTATTGAAGCAACAAAGGTAGTAGAAATCATTGCGAATGCTCCTACAAAAGTAGGTGCTTTCATTACAGCATTGATGGATACTGCTCGAAAATATGAACTAGAACAGCAGCACTTTTATTTCTCTGCGTTGCGCTCTTATTTAGAATTACACGAAAATTACTTTGAGGATATAG
This sequence comes from uncultured Saprospiraceae bacterium, assembly GCA_937125475.1. Taxonomy (GTDB): domain Bacteria; phylum Bacteroidota; class Bacteroidia; order Chitinophagales; family Saprospiraceae; genus CAKZLL01. Next base: position 33,830 of record CAKZLL010000450.1, read on the forward strand.
AAAAAGAAGTTGATAAGTTTATTCGTGAAAATCGGATTTCTACAAGTAGTAATGTTTCGTTTGATACATTAGGACGTATTTTACAAAAAAAATTCCGCTATAAAATTGATGCTGATTCATTTATTGGTCAGCCAGAATTGGCTCATATTAGATCGCTTTATATTCCGAATAAGAAAAAATTATTAGTCAATTACGAATTAACGCCTGCGCAGCGTGCTTTCCAAATGGCAAAAGAAGCAGGTTATAATCATTTGAAATTGAAAGATAGAATTTATACCTCTATCTTCTTGAAAGTTGGTTCATTTGATGAAGTATTGAATAATTTTAAAGCTTCTTACTTTGCAGTTGCTTTATTGATGCAGCGCGATAGCATCGTTAAAGACTTAGGCTCATTTTTCAAACTCAACCGCTGGAATTCTACGGCAATGTTTGCTATCATTGATAAATATCAAGCAACACCCGAGATGTTTTTACAGCGAATGACGAGTCTTGCTCCTAAGTTTTTTGGATTAGATCAGCTGTTTTTCTTACGTATGTCTAATCAGCCGAATAGCAAACAATATTATATCACTAAAGAATTACATATTCCAAAACAACAACAACCTTATGGTAATGAAATTCAAGAGCATTATTGTAGAAGGTGGGTGAGTACTTGGTTATTGAAGGATTTGAATAGATTGCAAGAAACTAATCGCTATCAAAAACCATTGATAGGCGTTCAGCGTTCTCGATACTTTGGAACACCTGACGAATATTTTTGTATCACTATTGCTGCTCCTGGCAATCCTACACCAGATATTAATATTAGTGTAACAATTGGTTTTTTGGTCAATGATAAATTCAAAGAAACCATTCGATTTTGGAATGATGATAATATTCCTATTCAAATAGTGAATAATACTTGTGAACGTTGTCAAGTTGAAGATTGTGAAGAGCGAGTAGCTGAACCGATTATCGTTCAAAAAGAAGCGAAAGAGGAAGAAGTTGAGCAAATCATAGCACAATTAATGGGAAAATAAATAATTAATAATTAGTAAAAGGGCATTAGGAAAATGATTATTTTCTTAATGCCTTTTTTGATTCTTAAAAAAATATGCCGATTAAAAAGACAGGACAAAAGTCTTCAAGCTTTGATTTTGCTCCAATGCTTTCATTAATTCCTTTTTCTTTCTAAATTTCTTAGATAAAAAATCTGCTTTAATAAATTCAGTTCTTTGATTCTTTTGGAATTGCCTTGCTAATTTCTTATTGGTTTTCAAATGTTTAGCTAAACATTTCTGGAAGGCTTCTTTTGCTTTTACTGGAATAGATGTATTTCTTTTTTCATATAATGTATGAATCCAAGCTTCCATTTCTTCAATACAAATCGCATAATGAATTTGATCAGCCCATTTATTTTGAAGCCATTCATCAATTTTGCCCTTAACTGCTTGTCTTAATTGCTCACAATAATCTGGATTTTTTTTATCTGCTCTTTGAATATCATAGCCTTTTTCTTCGCATTCTGCTGTGTCGATTTGAATAATAATATATCGTTCGCCAGCGATTGGATTATCTAAGAAACTTCTGAATTTGTTGTGTTCCTCACAATCTTTTTTGACTAAAGTCCATGTTGAAAACTCGCTTAAAGGCATACTTTCATAGGCTGCTTTATCTGTATTATCCATATTAAAATCAGGGCGAAGAAAACGAATATCTTCTTCATCCAAATCCAATAAACCCATCAAAATGTTTTTTAAAACAGCGCAATCGCCTTTGCCTTCTGCTATAATTCCAATCTCCAAAATGACCTATTTTTATAAATTTTGAGGAATACCACCGATATAATTTCTCATCCAAAGCTCTGATAATTTGAATTGTTGCCCATTAAATTCTTGATTAGGCTTGAGCTGAATACGTTTGACTTTGGTATGTCCTTTTTTATTGCGATACACTTTAAAAAGGCGCTGTTCATCGTCATACAAATTCAAACCATCCAAAACCGACGGGCTATGTGTTGTAATTAATACTTGACGATTCGTTTTTGTTGATAATTTGACGAGTTGTTCCACTAGTTTTTTACAAAGTTCGGGATTGAGTGCCGTTTCAATATTATCAATCGCGAAAAATTTAGATGTATGTCTACTAATAAATAAAGCAAGATAAAACAAAATATGTAAAACGCCTTCGTTCGCATTTTCGGCAGAAAAACGATTGTTTTTGCGCTGCATATATTTGTCTCGAAAATAAAGAATAGAGGTACTCATATCAAGTTTATGTCCATCTGATTTGTGGCGATCTTCTTTATCAATTTCTATTTTTTCGAGCCAATCAATAAAATAGGCGTATTCTTCAAGTAACTCCCGTTCCTTTTTGTCAAAACTTTCTATTAGGCGATCTAAGTTTTCGCCTTGAATGCCAGGAATAGCTCGACTTTTACCATCTATTCCACGTAGCGTTTGAGTGGAAAGATTGTAGATTTTATATAAATCTAATTGAATAGATCGAATAAATGTTTTAGGCAACAAGGTATTAACTTGCTCTATTAAAAACCTTTGAAGTTTCTCTGGAGTAGAATAATTTCTCATTAACGGCAAGAACGCCCTTGTTAAAAAATCAAAGGTATTTGTTTGTAGAATGGATTCATAATAAGGCACTAAACTGATTGGTTTTCCTTCGTCCTCAATCGATAAAATACCATCTTTTAATGTCCATTTAGAAAAAATATCATTAATATTTTCAGTCGTTAATTGATTAGAAATATTAACATTTAAGTTGTCTTCCGTTTTTATTAATAATTCTAAATCAATCGCTTTCACTTGTTTTTCTTTCAAAAATGAGCTAAAAGTAATTGTAGGTTTTGCTACTCGAATACCTCTCAATGCCAATTCATCATTAGACAATTTATTCTCAGATGCCGCGCTTGCCATACCTAATGCCTCTAAAACATTCGTTTTTCCGCTTCCATTTTCACCAATAAAAACATTAAATCGCCCCAATTCTATCGTCTCGTCATAGATGGATTTAAAATTACGAATTCGCAAACGTTGAAGCATAAATGATTTTTTGATGAACAACAATATAGAGTAAGATTATGTTTGCTAAATTACGATTCCTATTTTAAGTTTCCTAACTTCTTAGGTTAATCACTTGTTTTTTAAATACTTTTGCAAAAAACGAATTTAATATTTTTCCTATTTTCAATCTAAATATCATGAAAAAGCTATTCATCGTCTTTCTTTTGTTCTCATTCTATTTCCAAACTTTTGCTCAACAAAGCCTAAAAGATCTTTCTTTTGGTACAAATCAAACCTTCGATGTTGTGACATGGAATGTAGAATGGTTTCCCAAAAATGGTTCAATTACGATAGATTCTGTTAAGGAAATCATCCAAGCAATGGACGCGGATATCATTGCTTGTCAAGAGATTTCGGACACGACGGCTTGGAAAAACATGGTCAATAGCATCGGCGGATACGAAGCGATTTTCTTCCCTGGTCGATATCGAGGTTTAGCTTATGTTTATAAAACGAGTACGGTTCAGATCCAAGATTTTTATAAAATATATTCAGCCTCTCAGTACTCAAATAACTTCCCACGTGCGCCAAAAGTGCTAGATGTTACATTCAATGGACAGTCATTTATCATTATAAATAATCATTTAAAATGCTGTGGTGATGGTACTTTGAGTGCGAATAATTCATCAGATGAAGAAAATCGTCGTTTTCAAGCGATGAACTTAATAAAGAGCTATATTGATAATAATTTTACAGATAAAAACGTCATTTTATTAGGTGATTTAAATGATAATTTAGGTGATGTATATTACAATAATGTCTTTCAAACCGTGCTAGATGATCCACAAAATTATAAGTTTGTAGATTTAAGTATTGCTAATGGTTTAGGTTTTGATTGGTCTTATCCAAATTGGCCATCACATTTGGATCACATCCTAATCTCTAACGAGCTTTTCGACGATTTTGATAATACTAATTCTTCTATATCAACAATTATGGTCGATAATTTTATGGCTGGAGGTTTTAACGAATATGATGCTAAAGTATCTGATCATCGCCCTGTTGGACTAAAATTAAGCCTCAATAATTGGGGAGTTAATACTAAAAATGAGCCATCAGAGCAAATACATTTAAGTGTTTTTCCAACACCAGCAACGGATCAATTGAATATTGAAATGATTAATAATAAAGAGGAAATCACCTCAATTTCGATTGTAAACGTAACAGGACAAACGCTATTAAAAAAACCTTGGGAAACGCAAACCCAAAGAATGACTTTAGATATTCAAGACTTAGAATCGGGCGTTTATTTTGTTGTCATTCAAACAAATAATAGCATTATCACTCGAACTTTTTTGTCGGTGAAGTAAACAGAGAAAAGACCTTTATTCAGTTTCTTATTATTCGGATAGTTATACGCCTTTCAATTGAAAGGCGTATATAAAAGCGATTCGACATGAGTTGTAGGAATAATCACAGCATGATGTTCTCAATATAGCTGAGTATTAAGTAAATCATCAAGTAAAAACATACTTTTTCCATAAAAACTGTTAAAATTTCATAAAAGCTTATTCTTATTTATACTAAATCCAATTAAGAATAAGTATATTTGTACTGTCTTATTTGTTCCTATTATCAATAGACTTGTTACCCTTAAAAAAACATACTTTTGAAAAAATCTAAATTTCATAAGAACATTCTTTAAAGAGTAACAAGTCTAATTCAAAAAATGATTTTGTTATGAGTGCTATTCGAGGCAGGAAAGATGTTTTTATACCAGGAGAGCAGTTTTTATTACTCCACGAACAACCGATGAGTATTGCAAAAACCAAAAAGAAATGTTGTAAAAAACATAAAAAAGGGAAGCGTTGTAAATCGTGTCCAGGAAGGAGAAATTAAAAAAATTGCCATTTGAGGAGAAAAATATAATTATTATTTTTTTCCTCAAATGGCAATTTTTATTTTAAGAAGCTATTCTTTGACTTCTTTGACCTCTTTTTTAGGCGGTGCATATCGTTCAATTTGACTTTCTTGATCCATCAAATGCCGTTCTACGATTTCGCCTTCTTCATAAAAAACGTGCTCATAATCTTTTTTGCCTGATTCATCAATATTCGAAGTAATGTGAATCCACATACCTACACGTTCTCCATTTTCGTAATCTCCCTGCCAGAAATCTTTCTTTTTTCTTCGAAGCAATGTAATTTCAAATCCGCCAGAAGGCACACCTTTAATAAACATTCCTCTAAGTCTTACTGTCTTATTTGGATAATAAATTTTAACTAAACCATCCAATTTTCCTTCTCTGATTTGTAACTCACCAAGTTTATTTTTCTTAGAATCTTGGATAGTTAAAAAATCTAATCTTGTATTTTTAATCTTGTTAAGAAAAGCTTGTGTGCTTTTATATTCCGCTTCTTTTTTTTCTATTTTATATTCACAAAACCCGATATTATTATTAATCAAATCTGTGAAAAAAATGTAGGTTTTATCCTCTTCTAATTTAAAAGCACAAGAAGTAATGCAATCTGTATAAACGGTTAATTCATCCCCTTCTAAATCTCCTTTATACACATCTTCAACATCTAATTCGTAAGTATATTTATTGTTGTCTCCACAATCGGAAGCCGATTTCACTTCGGCTCGAAAAACATATTTTGCCTCAACAAAATAGAAAAGTTTGGCTTCATCCATTTGACAACGGCAGGCGAAAGAGACCGCAGAAATCATGAAAAAAAGTGCAAGTACAGTAAATGTTCGTTTCATCAAATATTATTTTATATAGAGACTTGTTTTTACATAACAAGACACAAAGTTAACAGCTAGTTTTTTACAATTTTAACCAACCATCTTAGGAGAAATGTCTGTAAAATGTCAAATAACACATATATAATAATAAAACATTTATTATTCAATGAAACTGTGTGGTTTTAGTATCTTTCCTTCATCTTTCGCACTAAGAATAAACTCCACATAACGTTCGGGCAAACAACTCGTCGCGCTACAAGTCATATATTCTACCATAACAATAATTTCCGCGTCAGGCGAAATCGTCACACGCTGTGTAAATTTCGCCAGTTTCTCATATTTTAAAACGACCATCTCAAAAACAGGATCATATTCTTTTTTCTTATTTTTCCAACTTTCTTTCACTAAACCAACTCGCTGATACTGTTCATTTTTTTGAAAAATAAAAGTCGTCGGTAACGGACCATCCTCTTTTTCTTGTTTTTGACAATACAATGCCCAACCTGTTTGCATCTGTGCTTCAAAAATAATATCATAAGTCGTAGCATTAACCTTTTTCAATTGTGCAGTCCATTCTACTCGCTGAATCAAACCATGTGCCGGAGCCGTAATCGAACCAATTAGAAATAGACTAAAAACAATAATTTTTTTTCTCATATTGTAATCTTATTTTGATGTACTTCCTTCCATATTCTTAAAAGAAAATCTTTCACACGCCAACTTAGGCATTCTCAATTTTCAACTTTACATTCTCAATTAATAATACTATTTATTCAATCGAATTTCTTGTTTGATAAATTCAATATTTCCTTTCATTTGTTGGAAAAAATTACGTCGAAGTCGATCATTTGCTAGACTAATTTTAATCGAGTTGTTTTTTAGCTGATGCACCCAGCCTTCTGTTTGCATAAAAAATATATCATTATCAGTCGTGAGAAAATTAAGTGCGTTTTGGCTAACAAAAACCAACTTTCGGCTATCCGTTTGTACCAAAATCGTATTATTGCTCACCGAGACATCATTATAATACAATTCAAAATTCTCTTCTTTGGGCAATTTCCGCTGCGGATGAAATTTCTTACCAATCCTAGCTTGCATTTCTACATGATCCAATAATTGACTAACTTTATCACAAATCAATATCGCATCATTACGGGATTTAAACACTCGATATTTCCAAAAGAAATATATTTGTGTCAAAATATCGTTGACAATGTTAGAACTCCAAATCTCTACGGACGAAAAACTCAAATATTCTTCCCAAGCACTTTCGCCAAAATCAAATAATTCGTCACTCAAAAAATTAAGATCAAACCGCTGATTCTGAAATTCAGGCAAATTATAAACCGTTCTGCCCCAAAAAAATAATTTAAAAGCCGCTAGTTCTGGAAATTGAAAAAGGCTAAACAAAGGAAATTCACTCGCTACATAAACCATTTTTCGACTCCCAAACAAATCCACTTTTTTAAATTCATTTAATACAACGTAAAAATAATCCTCTAAATTTTTAACATTATAATTAAAGCCTATGAATTGAAAAGGTAGAACAGTCTCAGCACTTTCCTCCAAATGATTCAACGAAATACCAAAATGATTCGCCAAACGAATAGCCATATCCAAAGATAATGTCTTTCCATTCTTGATCATTATAAACACTTCAGCCAATTCCATGTTTAACACCTTTGCAATTTCATGCTCTAGAATAGCATGAGGCGGAAGTTTTGATCTGATTTTCTTAAATAATAGTTGTTGAATCATATTTATGATTAATTTTTTCGGTCATTTTAACCGAATATTATTTTTTTACGCAAAAATTTAAAAATAGATATAGGACAAAAGCACGCCTTTTTGCTCTACTACGATAAAATAACTTTACTTTTGCACTTCATTTAGTGAATAAATGATCTTTTTTATTAATGTCTGTATATTTTCATTGATAACCAAATAATTATACAAAAACGAATGAGCGATTTTATCAAACACGAATGTGGTATCGTCCTTTTGAGATTGAGAAAACCATTGAGTTTTTATCAAAAAAAATATGGTTCAGCTTTTTATGGTCTAAATAAGCTTCAACAGATCATGCAAAAATTGGTTAATAGAGGGCAAGATGGTGCTGGCGTAGCAACGGTCAAACTTGATACTGAACCAGGGAAAAGATATATTAGTCGTCATAGAAATAATGAAGCTCAGTCTTTAAAGAAGGTCTTTGACTATGTATTTGATCGTTTTGAAGATGTTGATCCTGAATTGTTGAAAGACGCGGATTGGCTCAAGGCAAATCATGCTTTTATGGGTGAAGTCCTGATGGGACATTTGAGGTATGGCACTCACGGGAGCAATACAATTGAAAATTGTCATCCTGTTTTTCGTCGTAACAATTGGAAGTCCAAAAGCTTATTAATTGCAGGAAATTTCAATTTGACCAATGTCGATGAAATGTTTGACCGTTTGGTAGAATTAGGGCAACATCCAAAGGAAAAATCGGATACAGTAACCGTACTTGAACGCATCGGTCATTACTTAGAACAAGAATGGCATCGACTATATAATTATTATCTATCTGAATTAGACGATAAAGCAGAGACGGTTCAAACAATTATTCAAAAAATAGACATGGCTCGTGTACTTCAAAAATCAGTCCGTGGTTTTGATGGCGGGTACGTGATGTCTGGAATTGTCGGTCATGGAGATGCGTTTATTATGCGTGATCCGAATGGTATTCGTCCTTGCTATTATTATGCAGATGATGAAATTATCGTCGCAGCATCTGAACGTCCTGCTTTGCAAATTGCTTTTGATCTTCATGTCGATTCTATCAAAGAATTGCCACGCGCTAGTGCATTGATTATCAAAAAAGATGGCACTTTTGATGTAACCGCTATTCAGGAAACAAAAACCTCAACGCCTTGCTCTTTTGAACGGATTTATTTCTCTCGTAGTAATGATAGAGATATTTACAAACAAAGAAAGAAACTAGGCGCACAACTTGTAAAGCCTGTCTTGGAAGCAGTTGATTACGATTTTAAGAATACAGTATTCTCTTATATTCCTAATTCTGCTGATGTCGCGTTTTTAGGGTTAGTCAAAGAGTTGGGAAATGAAGCAAAGCGAATTAAACAAGAAAAAATACTCGCTTTAGGCGAAAACCTAAACGAAGAGGCGCTTAATAAAATCATGAGAATTCATCCGAGGGTTGAAAAAATGGTAGATAAACACATCAAACAACGAACGTTTATCACGCAAGATGCTAATCGCGATAAGTTGGTTTCCCATGTTTATGATATTACTTATGGTGTTGTCAAAAATTATCATGATAATCTGGTGTTGGTAGATGATTCGATTGTTAGAGGGACAACCTTAAAAACAAGTATCATCAAACTGATTAATCGCTTAAAACCAAAGAAGATTATTATTCTTTCTTCTGCGCCTCAAATTCGTTATCCAGATTGCTATGGTATTGATATGTCAAAAATGAAGGATTTCGTCGCATTTAATGCGATCATTGCTTTATTAAAAGAAAACGACAAAGCGCATATTATTCAAGAGGTTTATCAACGCTGTTTAGAACAAGTAACTTTGCCTAAGGAAGAAATCAAAAATGAGGTCAAAACATTATATGATCAATTTACTTATGAAGAAGTTTCTAAAAAAATCTGTGAGATCATCACACCAGATGATATTGATATAGATCTGGAGATTATTTATCAGACAGTAGAAGGCTTGAATAATGCTTGTGTTGGATATGGCGATTGGTATTTTACAGGCAATTATCCAACGGCAGGAGGAAATAAAGTAGTAAATAAGGCTTTTATTAATTACATAGAAAATAAAGCAGGAAGAGCTTATTAATGATCCAAAAAATATAGTATTTTCTTTTACAAAAAAGAAAAAAATATTACCAAAAGAGAGTTGACAAATGTATTTTGTCAACTCTCTTTTTTGTAAAAACCGTCCTATTTTAAAATGAAACTATCCATCGTTTTTATTTAAATAAAAGATGAGCCAACTCGCCACAGCAATCCCCAAATAGTTAGCTGATAAGTCTAATAAATCAAATGTTCGATTAGCAATAAACATTTGACTGAATTCTTCTAAAGTAATTATCACAAAAATAACAATGCTTACAACAAGCCATTTCTTATTAAAGAAAGAAATTGTTTTCCCTTTAAATGCCAAGTTTAAAATGAAAGTCAATGTACCTAATAATCCTGCATGTGCTAACTTATCAGCATAGGGAAATGATGAAGATAACTTAAAAAAAATTAAATCCTTACCTGTATTAGCTGAGTAAATGATAAATAGAATAAAAGCGGTAAAAAGAACCGCAATAATATTGATCCAAGAACGTTTCATAATTTTTTTATATGTTTTTGTAAATTTTCATAAAAAATAAACTCACAAGAGTTCAAAAATAAGGCGCTGTAAAATAAGAAGTTATCTATTTAAAAATTGGAAATATTAGTTGATTTTTTCATAAAAATGTAAACTTTCAAATAAAAAATATATTTTTTTTGTAAATATTTTGTTAAAAAAAAGAGGCAAAGTGACTTGATTTTCATAAAAACCGTCTAAAAAGCATATATATTAAAAATAACATAATATATATGTCAGTTTTTTGCAAGAAATTTGCTGGAAACACACATATATAAAAAATTATCATTTATATTTGTTTAATAGTATAGTGATAATCTGTTTCTTTTTAAGAAAAACTGACAACAGACACATTCCCTTACACAACTCAAACAAAGACAACAGCAGTTTGGCATATTTTTATATGTAATATTAAAAGTGTTATAATTTAAATAAAAATAAATCTATTAACTGCTGAAAATATTGAAAAAACAAATTTATTTTTGTGTAAATGAATGTCAAATCCAAAATATCAACAAATAGAAAAAGACCATTTTCTAACTTAATAGTTGGCCTGTTAGCTCTTTTGCTAACCTATCAAACGGGCTATGCTCAGTATGAAGCGAACTATGTCGAGCTTAGAGCTGAAGGACGCATACCTGACGATTTTTTGAATCTTGTACGCGGTCAATCTAAGATTAATATTCGTAATACGGAACGAATATCGAAGGTGCAACGCGAGAATTTTCGTGATGCCACTAATTTCGCCCTTCGTGATATTTTTACTAATGGGAACATTTATTTTAATGATCCTATGACCGCTTATGTTCGTACCATAGGTGAGAAGTTAGTTAAAAATTCGAAGGTAGAAAATAAGATCAATTTCTTTGTTAGCAAATCTACTGAATTGAATGCTTCTTCATGGCAAACAGGAACAGTTATTATCAATATCGGTTTGTTAAGCCGCTTGGAAAATGAAGCTCAATTAGCTTATGTTTTAGCGCATGAGATTGCACACTTTCAAATGCAACATCCTTATAGGCAATATGCTCAACAAATCAAAAATAAAGAAATGACTCATGGCAGTCATTTGGCTAAGAATTTTAGAGAGCATTTTGATTTTAGTTTAAAGTATGAATTAGAAGCTGATTCAATTGCTTTAGCTATCATGAAAGAAAAGGATTATGAGGTAAATGAGAGCATAAAAACACTAAACATTCTACAACATAAAGAACAAAGAGATGTCGTTAATTTAACGAATTATTACTCTTCGCCTTCTTTTCAGTTAGAAGAAAATCAATTGTGTGATTATAAAGGATATAGTGCTTTCAAAAAATCAGTTTTTCAAGTTGCTGATGCTCATTTTTCAGGACATCATATTAAGAAAAGGATTAAAAACCTAGTGGATATTGTAAGTAGAGATTATCCAGAAAAAGAGGATTTATATTCTTTCAAAGGGTCTCATTATGATCCTGCCTTATTCACAAATGCTTCTAAAATGGCACATTTTGAAACCATTCAACAAGCATTTTTAGAATCCAATTACTTAAAGAGTATTCACGAGGCAATGATCTTGATCAGAGATTTTCCCAATAATGAATTTTTACATGTTAAAATAGCAGAAAATTTATATCATATTAGTCATTACAATAAATTGGGTTTATTGGATAGAATATTTTTTGATAATCAACGTATCGACGAAAACGAATATGCTAAGCTTTGTTGTTTGGTCAATAATTTGAACCAATCAGACCTACAAAATATGATACATGGTTTTATTAAAAAACTATATAAAGACTATTCAACTAATGAGACAATGATTATTACAATGGCAAAGTCAATGGAAATGAATACAGATATAAAAATGGCAAAACCGTATTATAAAAAATATGTAAGGCTGTTTCCTTATGGTAAACATTATCTAGAGGCGAAGAGAAAAATAAAATGAAAAATATTAATATCAGAAATATTTTGTTATTTTGTGTGCTAGTAATCGCTAACTTAGCTTGCAGTAGCTTAATGCAAATTGAACGACAAGCAGATTTTAGTTTTAAAAAAGTTAAACAAAAGCAGATTGTTTCGATTAATCCTAGTTTTAATATTAAGACACAAAAAAAAGGACAAAAATCAAAACAACAAAACAAATATTCAGAATCAGTTAGACGAGAAAAAAAACTTAAT
>CAKZLL010000451.1 GCA_937125475.1 uncultured Saprospiraceae bacterium
GGATTGAAATTTTTACAATTGGCTTTTTTTGAGCAGTTTCTTTCAGCGAATTTGACATACAAAGTGATTATCTAATATAGATGATTAGAGCTTACTTAAACTTTATTAATTGATCAGTCAATATCAACTTTTCGTTTGATTGAAAGTTTTTGAAATAGTGAACAAAATCAGAATGAGCTCTTAGATAGTAATGCAGGTCTTGTTTTGGAATGAGTGTAAAATGAATAATTATTAGTGCAAATTTACAATTAACTAGTTATTTTATGGCATATATTATATAAATCATTCCATTTTTTTTCTGTTGATGATATATTCTAGAAATAATGCTAAATTCGCACTTTCTATTTTTTATACAAAATTAGGTTTTATTCTAAATGTAGAATAAAATTTAGTATAACAGGCTAGAATGAAAGTATTTTGTATTGGTCGTAATTATGTTAATCATGCTAAGGAATTGAATAATCCAATTCCTAAAGAACCGCTTGTATTTATGAAGCCTGTAACGGCTGTATTAAAAGGTAATCGAGATTTCTATTATCCTGAATTTACGAAAAACCTGCATTACGAGGCGGAAATTGTTTTGCGTGTGTGTAAAAACGGGAAACATGTTCAACCCAAATTTGCACATAAATACTTTGATGCGCTTACAATTGGAATTGATTTCACAGCGCGAGATGTTCAAAGTAAATGTAAAGAAAAAGGTCATCCTTGGGAAAAAGCGAAAGCCTTTGATCATTCGGCACCTGTTGGTGAATTGATTTCTGTTGATGAAGTAGATTTGTCTAGTATTGAATTTTCGCTGAAAAAAAACGAAGAGATCGTTCAAGAAGGAAATACAAAGGACTTGATTTTTCCTTTTGATACATTAATTAGCCACATTTCTCAATTTTTCACTTTACAGAAAGGCGATTTAATTTTCACAGGAACACCTGCAGGGGTTGGTTCAGTAGCGATTGGAGACGAATTGCGAGGATTCATAGGTAAAAAAGAGTTATTAACGTGCAAAATAAAGTAGAATAAGAAAAATAAAATAAATGGATCATATCGAGAAATTTTTATTTCAATAACAATCTATTTTATTTTCATTCGTAAGATTTGTACTTTTGCACTCAATATATCAAACCCTCATAAAACAGTGAGAACAAATTTAAAATCATAAACTTAATTAAATAATATAGTAATGCCATATTTATTTACATCGGAGTCTGTATCAGAAGGACATCCAGATAAAGTATCAGACCAAATATCTGATGGTATTTTGGATGCTTTCTTAGCACAAGATCCAAATTCTAAAGTAGCTTGTGAAACATTAGTTACTACGGGACAGGTTATCGTTAGTGGTGAAGTTCGTTCAGAAGCTTATGTTGATGTTCAAGGAATTTCACGTGCTATTATCAGAAAAATCGGATATACTAAATCTGAGTATAAATTTGACGCAGATTCTTGTGGTGTACTTTCTGCATTACATGAACAATCTGCAGATATTGCGCAAGGTGTTGATGTTGGTAAATCAGAAGATGAGCAAGGTGCTGGTGATCAAGGTATGATGTTCGGTTATGCGACTAACGAAACTGATAACTATATGCCTTTAGCATTGGATTTATCTCATATGCTTTTGGAAGAATTAGCTGTACTTCGTAGAGCTGGTGGCGAAATGGGGTACCTTCGTCCAGATTCTAAATCACAAGTAACTATTGAGTACGGTGATGATCACAGACCTGTTTCTGTCAATACAATTGTTATTTCTACTCAACATGATGATTTTGATGAGGAAGCAGCAATGTTGGCTAAAATTAAGGCTGATGTAATTAATATCTTAGTTCCTAACGTGAAAGCTAAATGTCCAGCACGTGTTCAAGCGTTATTCAATGATGATATTATTTACCATGTGAATCCTACTGGTAAATTCGTTATTGGTGGTCCTCATGGTGATACTGGTTTGACTGGTCGTAAGATTATCGTTGATACTTATGGTGGTAAAGGTGCTCATGGTGGTGGTGCTTTTTCTGGTAAAGATCCTTCAAAAGTAGACAGAAGTGCAGCTTATGCTACTCGTCATATCGCTAAAAATGCTGTAGCAGCAGGTTTATGTGATCAACTTTTGGTACAAGTTTCTTATGCTATTGGTGTTGCTGCTCCTGTTTCTATGTATGTAGATACTTATGGAACTAGCAAAGTTGATATGAATGATGGCGATATCGCTAAATTGTTATCTACTGTTTTTGATATGCGTCCAGCGGCACTTATCCGTCGTTTAGGATTGAAAAGCCCGATATATACAGAAACAGCAGCTTATGGTCATATGGGAAGAACACCAGGTACAAAAACTGTTGGTGATAAAACTTATGAGACTTTTACATGGGAAAAATTGGATTATGTAGATAAAGTAAAAGCTGCTTTCGGCTTATAGTCTTTATCTTAAAAAATAAAAAATGAGTGAGTGATAAAAAATCATTCACTCATTTTTTTTGCTCTTTATCAACTAAAGAGACGATATATTCTTCTAATGAATATAAATCATAACTCAATTTTTGGGTTAGTTTGGCACTGTATAATCGGGCAATTTGATCGGGTGCTATGCCTAGTTTAGCTATGAATTTATCTCCCATTTTTTGAACCATCATCATCGCAAATTTAGGAACTGGTAAGATTAATACATTGCGTTTACTTATCTTTTGGGTGAGTTGAATCACTTCTTTAAAAGAATAACCATGATCTCCATTAATGGTAATAGTTTGATTTTCAACCATCTTTTCAAAAGTATAATCATGCATAATCCGAACTACATCGCCTAAAAAGACAGGATACATCGGGCTTTCGACTTGTGTCGGACAAAGTACGTAAGGCTTGTTGAGTACGTTTTTAATCAATTCTTCAATACCTTCGTTTTTGCTTACGCCAAATACTTCCGATGGTCGAAAAATAAGCCAAGAGGATAATTCTTTTTGGATATAGTGTTCGGCTGTCAATTTGGATAAACCGTAAGCACCGCTATAATAGCCAGCAGTTCGAGAGCTAATGAAAACAAAGTGTTTTATGTTGGCTCGCTTTGCTAAATCGACTAGTTTTTTA
>CAKZLL010000452.1 GCA_937125475.1 uncultured Saprospiraceae bacterium
TTAATTCATTGGCTAGTTGCCCCCAAATTGGGTCATTTTCATAATTTTCAGGGTTAGTGATAACGGTTTGTAATATATTAAGTGCGGTCGGTTTATTGATTTTTTTATGATGCTTCAACATCAAATTGATTGCCAAACCAATGGCTTTACTCTTTTTAGAAAAACCTAATTTTTCTAAATCTCTACTTCTTAACTTTAAATTGCCCATAAATGGAAATAAGTTGTTTTGTTAATTCGTATGTATTTTTTGATTAGACATAGCAATGCCACGCCTTTACAATACGAATGATTGAATAACATTGAAATTGACTTAGAACACCACGGACAGGAAATGTAAATTCATTCGGCTTGACCGAATAATGTCCGTGCTATTTTGCAATGAAGTTGACTGGGCGATATGTGAAGCGAGTTCTCATTTTAGTAGGTATTAAAATGATTAAGAAAAATGGTTTCTGAGCGTATATACAACCTAAAAATAGAATTAGTTCCTTTTATTTTAAAAAAAATTAAATTTATCGTTTACCCTTTTTTAATAACTACGACTAATTAGACTGTACTCAATCTTTTAAAGTAAAATGAAAACTTTAATGACGCTGACTTTTTCAAAGCTCGCAGACAATAGTAGATTGATTTTAGGATATGCTAGGTTTTTTAAAGAAAGAAACTTGGTATTATCCTAAAACTTTGATTTTTAATTATCTGCGAACTTTGGGAAGGTTAGCTTCATCTTTTTATAGCCAACTGTGCAAGGTAATAGCAATTAATTGTATCACGCCAGCCATGCCCCCGAGCGCAGCACCGACCATGATTAATTTCATTTCATCTTCTTGAAAAACAGGGCGTAAGAAACCTACAAAATCTTCTGGAGGAAGATTGCCCATTCGATCACAAATTGTATTTTCAATATCTAAAGCCTCTTCTGCATAATCAAAAATATATTTGATATTATCTGGAATGACTTCTAAAAAACGCGTAGTTGCTATATTTTTGATATTTTCATAAGTTTTCGTGCCTGAGGTAAGTTGAATGAGCGAGCGCGAAAAACCTGCTGTTTTATCTACTGCTTCTTTCGTGTGTCGCTGCACAATTTCAGATAATTGCTCTGCACCAACTCCTTTCAAAATCGCTTGAAAAATATTCGGTGTATTTAAAATTTGTGATGCGACAATATTAGCATATTCTTTAGCGACTTCTTTTTGTCGTTTAATGAATAGACCTTGAATGTGGATTGGTCCAAATTTAATTGGATTAGTAGGTTGGAAAATCAATCGTAGTGCCAAAAAGTTAGTCAAATATCCAATTACAATTCCACCCAAAGGCAATAAAACAATATTCCAATTCGGCAATAAAAGAGATAAAATCATTTGAATAATACCAAAGAAAAAACCGAAGTAAAACCCTGATTTTTCAATGAATTTAAAT
Source organism: uncultured Saprospiraceae bacterium (assembly GCA_937125475.1). Lineage (GTDB taxonomy): Bacteria > Bacteroidota > Bacteroidia > Chitinophagales > Saprospiraceae > CAKZLL01. The sequence goes on from CAKZLL010000452.1 coordinate 1,423, forward strand.
TCTTTTCGACCGACTTTTAGAAAGATATAATTTAATAATTTCTTATTAGAAGTAAGCTCCTGCACGACCATTGTCTTTACATCAAAAAGTTCCTCAATATGATCTTTGATGTCTTCCATAATGACCTTAATAGCGTGTGGAAACTCTTCGGCAGCATCTTGATAAATCTTTTCTTTCCTACGTTTTGGAATATTATTCCAAACTAAAGGCATTTCTTGATTCAACGCATCATCTATGATTTGTCGAGATAATGCTTCCAAATGAGGAGTCATTTCTTCTGATACAATATCGGGATCAATTTGAGCAAACTGATCTTGTAAATCTATCAATTTGTCGAGCATCATATCAACGGCTTTGCTTGCCATGACACCCGCTTTTGATGGAATAATACCTTGCCAACCAATCTTGTGCATGCCTTCCCATCCGACTGTTTTGATGCCGAACCATTGATTGTTTTCTGCTTCTATTCCCACAAAATCAACAGGATAGAAGGTCATTTTCAACGCTAAAACATTAGTTCCCCAACCGATAATAGCCGCAGTAAACGGAATAATCAGATAAATCCAAATAGACGGATTATTAGCAAAAAAACTAGTGATTTGCGTTATAATTTCATTGAAATCCATTTAGTAGTATGGTGTGTGATTAGTTGAATAATAATGGACTTGTCCCATTGTAGTCAATTAACTAGCTGCCGTACAAGCCTAATAAGTTTAAATTGTTAGTTTCGTAAAATTGCTATTATTTTTAAGTATAGCAATAATAGCAATTTTACGAAACTAAACAAAGTCATTGCATTGATTATTTCTTTAATATTTAACAAACATATCAATAATTTTTATTTATTACACAATATAGATTATTAAAACTATTTATTTATAAATAGTTGATTGTCAAAATGCATATTACTATTATTTATTTTTTTGATGATCAAAGACCAATTGACCACTAACATAAGTTTGTTCTACTTTCAAATCTCTAATTTTAACAGGATTGACTTTTCTAATATCTTTATTTAATAATCATAAAATCGGCTCTTATTTCTGTTTCTTGGCAAAAGAAATGAGTAATAGAAAAATAAATCAATTGATTATGTATTTGAAGTATTCTTTATGTCCTCCGCTGTTTATCCATTCTTTAATGGTTTTTATTTTTTCGTTAGACGCATTATAAGTGTGTTTGATTATAGATGTTTTTTCAAAAAAAGAATCGTTATATTTAAATATATCTTCCTTTATTAAATTTTCATCTTGATTATAATACCAAATAGATTGGCTTCGATCTCCTTTGTAAGTAGTGTAAATACCTTTTACAAGAATTCCATCTGAATATTCCCAAATTTGATGAGAAAAAGTGTCCCTTTCCATCATCATTAATTCATTAAGTGCCTTTTCATTAATATCATAATTTATAGTTGAAATCATTTGACCGATTTCTGGATCATTAGCCTCAAGGGTCAATTGTTTGATGTTACCATTTGCATGAAAAATATTAGAATAATACATCATTATTGTATCGACTTCAGGTCTTTCATGATTAATTTGAAGAGCTGTTTCAACTATGCCTTTACTGTTTGTTTGTGTTTCAAAAGTGGTTTGAAGACCATGTTTATCGCCGCTTCTTACTTGATAGAATAAATCGTCATCAGATTTAAAATAACTTTTTACTGTTACGTTCTGATAGGAATAAAAATAAATAGATTCTTCGTATCGTTTTTTTTGCTTCTCATCAAATTTATATTTATTAATGGAAATTGTATCAATAATATTATCCATTGAATCTACTTCAACTTTGGTAATTATTTTTGAAATGTCCATTTTATCAATTAAAGCAATTTGTTCTTGATTATCTTGATTAGAATTTAATGAAGAACTAATGATTAGAAATGTATATAGAACGATTGATCCAATTTTCATGTTTTTTGTTTTAAGGTGAAATAATAAAAGATTGATTTTCAATTACTTATTAGGCAATTTTTAAATCAATCTTTCATTACTTTATTTTTAATAAATAAGGTTCTTTGATAATTTTGCCAGAACTGAATTTTATCAATTAAAACAAATGTATAATTGTTTGAAAATCAAAGGTTAGATAGGAGGCACTTTCAAAGTGCCTCCTATCTTTGGCAAAAATTGTCAATGAACCATAAATAATACGATTATAAATCTCTTTTTCGGAAAACATAATACGCCAAACCAATAAATAACGTGAGATAAAACAACGTAATAAAAGTCGCTTCAACGGGCGTAAGAAAGAAGTTATAGCCTTTATCTAATGCTTGTTGCATCATTTGATTAGCTTCTTTTGGCATCGGAAGCGGCACTAAATCTTCTATCGCATTGATCGGATAATAATTCATCGCATCATTAAAACCATTGCCATTATTAAACAAACTCGAAATTTTATGATGAACAAAATAGCGTAAAATCTGCTCGCCCATAATCGAATACGTGAAGAAAATAAACAAGGCGATTCCCGACCTTCTAATCAATAATCCTAGCGTGAAAGCAACGATCATATAAGCAAAACACATTAAAAAGTAGCGCGGTAGAATCATAAAACCTTCCATGACGCGAGAGGTCATGACGTAATCCGTATTAACAAAACCAAAAATCAGCCCGATAACCAAATAATATAAAGCGGCAAACGCGCTAATAACGACCATAATGTAGATTTTTCCTAAGAAAAACGACTTACGGCTCATACCTGTAATGATGTTTTGGCGAAGGGTTTTATTAGCAAATTCCATCGTGACGAGCGACACACCAAGAAATCCAAAACAGAAAAAAGTCATCCAATTGCCGAGATAACCTAAATATTTCCAAACGGCAGGGAAGATGTAAAGCCCTTTCGGCCCTCCTGCGATTTCATTGAAACCCATGCTTGCGCCAGACAAAAACATCGCAGGCAAAGCAATCATATAAATTGCAATCAATATCATAAAAAGGCGATAATGCCTTAATTTTTTCCACTCTAATTGAAGTAAATGAACCATATTTATAATTGATAGTTGAGAATGATAATTGTTAAGAAGGCTTAGAACTTATTTTGTAATTTCTAAAAATTGAGCCTCTAAGCTGCGTTGACGTTTAGCGAGATGCGTTAAGACGATGCCTTTTTCGAATGCTAAACGATTGATTTCACCAGTATTAAAATTTTTATGGACAGATAATTCTAGCCAATGTTCATTCTTATTGATGTTGCGAATACTTTCGATAGAATGCAACATTGCGCCAAGATCACTTAGGTTTTCGGCAGCAATTTCGATTGTTGCGTCATCGCTAATAATTGCGCCTACTGTGCCTTGTGCCAATAATCGACCTCGTTTGATAATCGCAACATGCGAACAAATTTTTTCTACTTCATCCAAAATATGACTTGCCATTAAGATGCTTTTATCCATCGAAGCAATTTCATTAATGATGTTTCTAACTTCTGCGATTCCTTGAGGATCAAGCCCGTTAGTTGGTTCGTCAAAAATCAAAACATCTGGATCTCCTATCATTGCGCCAGCTATTGCCAGTCGCTGTTTCATACCCAAAGAATAGGTTTTGAAGGGGGATTTTTTCCTTTCGGATAAATTGACAAGCTCTAATAATTCATTTATTGGAGGATTTTTAACCTTTTTGATATGCGCTACGATTTCCAAATTTTTGGTCGCATTCATATAAGGATAAAAATTAGGGGTTTCGAGTAAAGTCCCTATTCTTTTACGAGCATTTGGGGCAGAATATTTATCTTCAAACCATTTATAAGACCCTTCATTCGCTTTTATAATGCCAGTTATTGTGCCTAAAGTAGTTGTTTTTCCACTGCCATTAGGCCCAAGAAAACCAAAAACTTGCCCTTTTTCTACAGTCAAGGAAAGGTCATTCACGGCAGTAATCGCGCCGTATCTTTTAGTTAGATGTTGAATTTCTAAAATAGGAACAGCCATATATTAGGAATTAAGATTTATGAAATAAAGGGAAAAAGGAGAAAATTAATTTTTCTTAATAAAGATTATTACTTAGTTCTAATTTTTTACCCTTATTTTTATAATGATAGATTTTAGTTCGATTTTTGTTGTAACTAAACTAAGCTCCAATAATTTCAATCAATTTTAACGATATTATCCTTTACAAGATTAAAACGAAAGATAGGCAGAAGAAATAACATTTTACCTAAAGCTAGGTAACATTTTTGATGAAATCAAGTGTTTATTAGATGAAAGAAAGGATAAAAACTCAAAATTGATTACTAGACTTGTTCGATGACAGCTTAATGGGCTGTGAAGTACAAAATAAAATTTCCTGCCGTCTCGCTCTATCGGCTATCATGGAACAAGCTTATTCTTATCATTTTTACAAAAATAAATATATGAATAAAAATATACTGTTTATTGGATTGATACTGATGCTAATCGGAGCTTGTACGGATTATAGTCAATATCCGAAGATTGATTTTATAACATTTGAAATGGATGATTGCCATCAGGAAATAGTTGAAGGACACTTTGCAATGACCAGTCAAAATCAGTATGAGGAAGTCATGGCAATATTTTTGTCAGATGATATTAGTGTGTCGCAATGTCAAAATGCTACATTGAAAAATATTGATTTTGATGAGTATTCATTGCTTGGTTATAGAAAATGTGGTTCGGGCTGCGAAACATCTTTTGAACCTACTGTATATTTAGATGAAGTGAACAAAAAATATATTTTTGAGGTTGATGTAATAGAAAAGGGAGGTTGTGAGCCTTGGGTTTGTAGTATGAATTGGATCTTAGTGCCTGCGCTTCCTAAAGATTATTTTGTGGAGTTTTTGTAATTTTATGATGTCTTTTACGTTATACCAATAATCATCTGTTTTTAATTATAGTAAATCTTAATTATGAAAAAATATTTCCTCAATAAAAATAATATCAAACGTATTTTATTAACGGGCTTAAAATATGGGGCAATTGTTGGTTTAGTCACAATCGCTTTCAGATATATTTTAATGCTAATGACTGATCGTATTCAAGGAAATATTTTGGTATTAATTTTAGCTGGATTGATTTTGATTGGTGGGCAATACTATGCGTTTAAGTTTTTTAATGAAAAACATAAAAACCAACAACTCAAATTCTTACCAACGCTTGTAGTTGGATTAATTTTTAGCCTTTGTTTAGGTAGTATGGCGGGTTTGGCGCATTTTATAGAAGCGACTTATATTGATCCCGAATGGTCGATCAAATCATTAGAATATGCTAAAGAGACCTGGCTACAAAGTAATTATAGCGAAACAGCAATTTCAAATCAAGTAGAATGGACTTCAACTTTTCAAACACCTAGCCTTTGGGCATTCGAAATTATGAAGTTTTTGGTGGTGTTAAGTTTTGCAATGGCATTGATGGTGATTTCTTTTATGAAAGTATTGGAAGAAACGAGCCTTATTGGGCAATTAGCAGTTAAACAAAGGATTTAATAATTATATTTTTGTAAATAAAAACGGTCTCAGATAGTGAAATTTCTATCTGAGACCGTTTTTGTTTTATATACTATTTTACATTCTTGCCCTTAATGCTTGCAATGGATTTGCACCTTTTAAGTTTATTGAAAATGAAAAACGTTCAATGATAGAACGATCTTCTTTATAAGCATTCATCAATTCATCAGATCCAAAGAATGGATAATAAATATTCAAAAATCCATCGAATAAAGAATATTTAAGACCTGCCGAATAGAACGATTTAGCCGCATCTACTGTCGGTCGAGTATCTTGAAAATAAGCATAATCAATAAATGCGCTGATCGGTAAAAATTTCATTGGCGCGTCAATTGTTAAATTCATTGAGATCATCGTGGAGTTTGTTTGACCAACATTATGAGCCGTTTCTAATGGCGTTTTAAAACCACCTTGTGTCATATTCATTTGTTGTGTCCCAAATCCTGTAAATTTTCCACGACCGAAAAACCAATCTTCATAGAAATAATCAGAACTACCTTGACCAGTTAAAGTAATTGGAAATCGACTAAAATCCTTATCAGAATTAGCTAAAAATTGACCACTAAATAGACGTAATGCAACACCTTTTTTAGGCTTTTTGTGGTAGTTTAATTTGTAATTGAACTCAGTCAAAAGCCTTGTATCTGACTGTCCTACTCCGCCTTTTTCATAACTATTTCCAACCAAACTAGTCTTGAAAGAGTACGGATGCATTTTGCGTTCATTCTTTAATTCGTAACTTAATTCATAAACCATTCGCTCTGTATAGGCAAAATCTTCTACGCCATTAATTCCAGAAATAGCTTCCTGATTTTGAATTAAACTACCTTTTACACGAAGAAAAGAAGAAGTTGTACTCGTTGCGGAAGGCTTAAATTTTAATTCTGCCCTTGGTGTAATTCTCAAATAACGCTCTGCATAATCCCGATCTGAATTGTCAAATTTGCTAAATGTTCTAGCAGTTAGACCTATGTTTACAGATCTAAATTTATCGGATTTTGGAAACATAAAATAATCTATGCTGCCCATTCCAACAGCTTTTTTAGAACCAAAACCATACATAGGAGTTAGGTTGTATTCTATTTTTTTCTGTGGAATACCACCATTATAAAACGAAGCCCCCAGCATAAAACCATCGTGCAAATTAAAACCTAAAGCCGGTGCAACATAGAGTTTATTGCGTTCTCCAGTTTCCAAACCGCCGATTAATTTAAGTTGTATTTTTTCCGCTTTTTTAAAAATACCTTTGCTTTTAATGTAATTATTTCGTCGATTAACCTCTGGCATTACGCCTAATGCGTCAATTCTATAACCTTCATCAACAGTAGGAAAAACGACCTCTTTTGTACCAAAGAAACCTTCATACCATTGAGTTTTCGTAATTTTTCCATCTTTTAAAGCTGAAATTGAAAATGGAGCAGCTATTTTTCCTTTATTAACGACTTTTATTAAAACGCCTCCATTGCTTTCATTGGCAGATTTTACAGCATAATCTAACTCTTTTCGAGAAGCTAATAAATCATTAAAAAGCCAGCCAAAACTTTTCTTCGTTTCGCGTTCAAAAATTGCAGTAGCTTCTTTGGGACTAGGATGTTTGAATTGCCATTCATCAAAATAGATTTGCATAATTCGATCAAATTCGTCTTGACCTAGATAAGCCTCTGCATATTTAAATAATAAAGCTGGATAAGCATAGCCCAATGTTCCGTAATTAATCGAAGTCATTTTATTGGCATCCGAAGAAGGTTCTATAAATTCGCCTCGACGTTGTTGCATCAAAAACATGAGATAGCCAAGATTTTGTTTTTTCTCATCTGAGGATAATATCTTATCAAAAGGAGCTGGTACTTCATCGCCTATCTGACCATTGGATTTATAAAATTCTTTCATATAAGCATTTTCATAAAAAGAATTAAACCCTTCGTCCATCCAAGTGTGCATGCGCTCGTTCGAACCTAAAATTCCATAAAACCAATTATGTCCAACCTCATGAGTAATCACTCGATCCAGCGATTTGGCATTTCCTGATAACCCAATCACCGTAATCATCGGATATTCCATTCCTGCGCCTGCACTCAAAGCCGATTGCACCGCCGTTGCATGCGGATAAGGATATTCTCCAATTCGGTCTGAATAATATTTAACCGAACGATTCACATATTCAACCGCATCTTTCCAAATCTGCCCTTCTTGATAAGTAAACATCACCCAAGTATCCACTTTTTTACCTGAATTGAGTTCTACTTGATCTTTTTGTACATAAAAACGTTTATCCGCAAACCAAGCAAAATCATGAACATTCTCCGCTTTGTATTGAATAGTTTTGGTAATGTCGGAAGATGCTGGATAATCTTCTTTATAATTAATTTTATTTTCTTCTATTTTCGCGTTGGTTATTTCTATTCTTTTTTCCAAAAAATCGACCTCTTTTTCAGTTTGCAAAACACCTGTTGCACCAACTACATAATTATCTGGTAAAGTAATCGTCACATCAAAAGAGCCAAATTCCGAGTAAAATTCCCCTTGATCTAAATAAGGCATCGGATGCCAACCATCACGATCATAAACGGCAGGTTTAGGATACCATTGTGTTAATTGATAAGATGTTTTTACATGACCTAAGCGAGAAAATGATTTAGGTATTTTGACTGAAAAGGGGGTTTTTATGGTAATCGTTGCACCACTTGCAAGCGGATCATTTAGTTTAACTAAAGCGATATCTGGATCTTTTTCATCCAAATTCCATGTTAATTTTTCTCCATTTACAGCAAAATCTAATGCTTTGATATGTCCTCTATCTTCGGGATTTGAGAATAGAAAACGAGTATTTCCTTGATCATACTTTTGTTTAGCAAATGCAGTTTCGGTACTAGAAAAGGCATTTGGCCAAAGGTGAAAATAAATTTCATTGAGTATCGTAGGGGAATTATTGGTGTATTGGATTTCAATATCTCCATTTAATTCATGCTTTTTATCATCTAAAGTTACATTGATTTTGTAATTAACATTTTGTTGAAAATAATCCTTCTGTGCATATAAACTACTGACAATCAGTATTGAAAGAAGGATGAGGACATTTTTTTTCATAAAGGTATGATTAGTCATTTTTATAAGTTTTAAAAATAATCATCTATTAAACTATATGGTTCATTAACAATTTTTGCCAGAATGAATATTTTTTAATCCAGCGGTGGCTTGCCCCGTTGTTTTTTTAAGAGTTAGAGTAATGGGGCAAGCCCACATTGGACTAAAAGGAAAAATTGTCAATGAACCAACTATATAAACAAATATAACCAACTTCTTAAAAGATAAAAACTAAGGAAGGGATTGCTTTTTAGATAAATAAATCTTTTTATCCATAACAATAAAAAACGCCTGTTACATATTTAGAATGCTTGCTTGGTCGGAATGAGAAATAGCGACTAATTTGTTCATGTTGTTTAAAATCTTCCGCCTTGAATTTGATTTCTACAATGATGTGTTCATCAGAGAATGCATCGCTATAATCGTGGGATAAATAGCCATTCACTCGCTTATATTTAATGGCACGATCGACAGTTAATCGAAAATTTCCTTCCCAATTCACATAATAAGAGCGTAAATATTGATTTTGTAAAACGGGATTTAATTGTCCATAATTGGTTAGGTGATGTTCAAAAAGAAAATCATCTGACCAATTTTCAATAGGTGAAATCTCTTTTCTTCCAAGGGCGTTATTCTTGATTTTGACTTCCAGAACGGGATTTTGAACTTCATTCGCATTGCCATACCAACGAATACGGTATTTTTGACGCTCCGAAATACCAGCCAAATTATCGTTACAAGTCACAAAATCCGTTGTGTCCAAATAGATATTATTTACAATTCTATCTGGAAAAGCCGTCCGAAAACTCGCGGGATGCTCTACCAAAATCTGTTGTAATTTCGACCATTCATCTTGTCGAAGCACATATTTTACTTCATATCGCCAATCCATCTATTCCGATTTATTTCTTATTCAAAACCGAATTGTTTTCGATTAAAAATGGATATTTCACTTCATCCATCTGATGTCTTTTTAAATTGATCGTTGCTGCGCCATACTCTGGCTTTTTCTGATACGCTGTAAATCCTTTTGACGAATTTTTTATCGTTACATTATCCAATGTTAAAATGGATAAATCTTTGGAAGCAAAGCCAATATTCGCATTCAGCACTTCAACTCCTGTTGCGGTGATTGTCGCATGTTCGCCCGCACTGATTGCTTTATCGCCAATGCCATCCATTTTACAATTTTTGATATTAATCACACTCGTCGAAAAGTCGAGTGCATCATTTCCAACAGCTTTAAAAGCACAATGATCGACTTTTCCTTTACAAAAATCAGCATCAAAAGCATCTCCAAAAATACCTTGAAACAAACAATCCTTTACTTCAAAGTCAGATCGAACAATATTCAAAGCATCTTCACATTGATTATCAATAAATTGACACGCCAAAACCTCAACATCACTTTCATAAAAAGTAACTGCTCCTGTCAAATTCCAGCCTTTATAAGCTAAAGTGTTTTGATTTTTAAAAATAACATGACGCAATTTAGAAAGCTTTTTCGCTTGCATAATAACGACTGCACCAGATTGATTATCAAGGCTTTCAACAATAATTGGCTCGTCTTCATCACCACGCATTTCGATAGGAGAGAAGGAGATCATAAAACCGCCTTTAGCAAATTTGAAGTGCGTTCCAGGCTGAACAATGACTTTTTTCCCTTTCGGTAAAATCAATGGCTGATTGATCGCGTATTCCTTTTTTTCAAAGATAATCAAATCACCTTTTTCTGTATAAAAGTCTGTATTAACAGAACTTTGAGCGAGTAATTCTTGTCGAGGTGACCAATTCTTAGGTGTATTCCAAACAGGAATAGGCGCGTAAAAAGTGGAGTCTAATCCAGCCAAACGATAATGGATTTTATTCGCCCATTTAGGTGCAGTCACTTTTGTATAAAAAGGAACTTGCCCTTGTTGATTAGGGAAAACCCACGTTGATGCAGTTTTAACTTTTCCTCCTTTGATATTTTCTTTACCAATATAAACAACTTCAAGCGGCAAAATATGCCCATTTTTTAATTCTAATGTCATGCTATCGCCTTCTGTTGATTTTTGGAAAACTTGCAAACTATTAGAAAATGGGATGATTTTTTCTTGAATTTTAATGGCACGTCTTAAAATATTCTCTCGATTATAGGAATAATTTGAATTTTCTTGACGCAGAAAAGCTTCACGCATTGAAAGCGGTTCTTCCATTTCGGCTAAGAATTTTCTAATAAAATCGGGGTGAGAATATTCGTTTAAGTATTTTAAAAAGGCACTCATAAACGCCTTATCAAAGAAAATACGGTGAATCGGCTCGGTCACATCGCTGGATTGAGTGTAAACTTTCTCTACGTATAAAGGCGCGTAAGCCTCATCTGGAGAAGTTTCTCCATAGCCATCAAAACCGATTGGTTCTAAAAGAGCGGTTACAGGATTGTAATAAAATCGCTGATTATGCCAAGTCAAAGAATGATCGGCTTGCAATATATCAGTGATCGCCATATATTTTGCAAATAAGTCAATATCAAAAACTTCTTCTGGTTTTTTTAGCCCGTATTGATATTGTTGAACTAGATTTTGCGCAATGCTAAATGATTGTTTAAGCGTTGGGTTTTTAGATGTTTTACCTTCTTTAAATGGTTTGATTTCGGCACTCCAAAAGGCTTTTTCTTTATTGTGATGATCCGAAAAACCACGCGAATTTTGGAGGCTTCGTCCCATGCCTTCCCAAAATCGGTCTTCTGTCATTTTAATAATTGGCCCTTCGCGGCGAAGTTGATTTTCTACTAGGTTTTTAGTAAAATGCTCCTCATAAGCGTAAATGACGGGTTTTTGTTCATTATAATTAAAATAAATAAAATCATAACGAGGCGATAAAACGCCTGCATAACCCAGAAATTGATGATACATCCATTCTCTTAAAAAACTACGTGTACTCGGACTTTGCAAAGAAAAAGTCTGCATACCGAGCCAACTATCATCAGCGTTGAGCTGCACACGAAAAGAAGATCGACCGCGAAAAATATGATCTAGCCAATCGCCTTTAAGTCGGGTTTTTGCTTTTTGAATACCGTTAGTTGTAGTGACTTTGGTTTTGAGCCAATTATCATCTGCTTGTTCCAAAATACCTTTACTGAATGAGCGTTTTTTGATAGCTTCCAATTTTGCTAAACCGTTTTTATCGATTTGCATATAAAATTGTTCGGGCGTAAATGCCGTACCTGTCAAGCCACCGAGACCATCAAGAGAAGTGATTTTGAAATTATCAATCCAAACCTCATCGCCTGCCTTTTCTTTATAAACATAGACTTTTAAGGATTTGATTTTTTTGAATTGAGGAACAGTGAAAACATATTCCATTTTTTGCCACCAATCACCATCAGTTGCTACGGTTCGATCAGAAGATTGATAAAAATCGGCTGGATTTTCAGCACTGACCACAATAAATGCCTTAGTTGCGCCTTTCGTGAATCGCCATGCTTCTACCTTGTAGGTTTTGCCTGGGATAGGATCAATAAATTCATACCCCATACCATATTGATGGCTCGAATCTAGCTGAGAAGAATATTTTCCTGCTCGCGCATAACGAGAAGATTGAGTAGCACCATTGATGAATTTTGTGCCATTTTCTATGAAAAAATCGCCTTCAATTTGTTCTGCACCACAGGTATATACCTCTTTTTCGGAGGAAGATCGATTAACTTTATTTTGAACAGGAGCAGCAGCAAATTTGATAATTAATACTACTACTAACGACCCCATCAAAACAAGAGGCAACATCCAATTAGCTAAACGCTTTTTTCCTTTTAAACCTTTGAGAATCATAGGACTAAATTAGGTTGTTCTACTACAGAAATTTTAGCACTCGGATCAACATTAAAGAATCTTTCTTGCAGCATTGCTAAATGTTCCATACTACTAGTTTTGGTCAAAATAGAGATGAAAAGCCCGTTTTCGTGCATATCCATTCGCTTGAGTTCTACGTAAGGTAAAACGTCTTCTAACAGTGCGGTGATCGCTCGAATATCCTTATTTTTTGTTTGAATATTAACGAACATCGCGTCTTTTTCTTTGATTTTTTTAGAGCGGAAAATATAGCTAAGGTATAATAAAACCAATGCCAAACCAATAGCAATCACCGCTAAAACAGGCTTATTTGCACCAGTAACTAAACCGATTGCAATCGCCAAAAAGAGGTAAGTTAATTCTTCTGGTTCTTTAATAGCTGCTCGAAATCGAACAATAGACAGCGCACCAACTAAACCCAAAGAAAGGGCAATTGAGGCTTGAACGACTGTAATAACGATCATTGTCGCTAAGGCCAAAGGAATAAAAGTCGCCGCAAATTTTTCTCTATTAGCGATTGTTAAGCCAAAGCGAACATAGTAGGCTTTGAGCCCTAATGATAATAAAGCCGCAACAATCGCATTGATAATAAAGTCAAGTAAATCGACGGTATTCGTAAAATCCGTTATATATTCTTCAAATTGTAGCATCGAAATGAATTATAGGTTTTCGATTTTTGTAATGGGCAAATCTACTGATTTTTAAGCGTGTTTAGGTAGGTGTTTTGTGCTTTTTTTAGGAATAGGTGCAAAAAAGACAATCAAAAGATTGGCATTGTGGGCAAAGGCACGCCTTTGCCCCACCGTTATATTTTTTACGCGCTCCCTAAATCAAAAAACAAAAGTTAGGAAACGTTTTTTAGATAGAAAAAACGGATTAATTTTCATCTGAACGGTCTTTAAGGATTTTTGAATAATCATTTGACCAATTCAAAAACAATTTTAATCAAAATTTCATTTTATAGAGAAATATTAATATGACTTCCCAATTGAAAAAATTACTATTCTATACCGTTTCATGGTATTTTATTATTGGCGTTATCGCTATTCCAGCGAATGCCCAAAAAATCCAATTTCAAAATCAAGATATTTTTATCAATGGTGTGAATATACCTTGGAATGAGTTTGGTTGGGATTTTGGGGAACATCATCTTTGGGGGCGCGGTTACGATAGTTTATATTTTGAAAATACATTCACAGAACTGGAAGCAAATGGCGTGAATTGCGTCCGAATGTGGGTGCATTGCGACGGTCGAGCTAACCCAAATTTTGATGAGAATGGTTTTGTAACAGGTTTGGATAATGGGATGCTTGAAGAATTAGATGATTTCGTAACGCGTGCTAAGAATCATAACTTACTCGTTATCTTGACATTGTGGTCACACGACCTACTCGAAGATTACACAGATGATGCAGGAGAATTTGCAGGACTTCATAAAGATTTAATCACCGAACCAGAGAAAACCCAATCTTATTTGGATCATGCTTTAAAACCCATCGTTCAACATTTGAATCATCATTGCAATTTATTAGCTTGGGAAATTATGAGTGAACCTGAATGGTGTATGAGGATTTTAGGAGGTGCTTCGACTAGTCAAACACTTGATAGCGAAACGATGCAGCGTTTTGTAGGGAAATGTATTCAAATTATTAGAGCTAATTCGAGCCAATATATTACAGTCGGGAGTGCTTATCCTTGCGGAAATGATTATGGTCAAAACAAAAATTATTGGCATGAAACGGAATTTGAACGACTTGGTTTTGATTGCGAGAAAGTCCATGTTGATTTTTATTCGTTTCATTATTTTGAATGGATGAATGAGGAGGAGAATGTTTTTGAGCAAACCGTTCAGTTTTGGGATGTGAATAAACCGATCCTCATTGCGGAAAGCGCAGTCAAAACAACCGATAAAAATACCTTACTTCCTGCTAAGGAACAACTCGAACACGCTTTTGATAAAAATTATGCAGGCGTTTTGTTTTGGTCGGTTGGTGCGAATGATGAATATAGTGATTGGGAAATGATGAAAACGGATATTGCAGCATTTTCTAATCAAATGCAATTTCCATCCGTTATTTGCGATACACTTAGTTTTGATACACCGAATTTATTTTGTCGTTTTTATCCAAATCCTGTGAAAGAGCAGCTTTATATGGATTATCATACTTTGAAAGAAGAAATGATAGTGATTCGGCTTTATGATGTAAATGGGAGGTTGATCAAAAATGAAACTAAAATACTTGATCCAACCGAAGGGAAAACAGATTTATTAATCGGTCATTTGATGAAAGGTGTTTACGTGTTAGAGGTTTGGCAGGCTCGAAATAATGGTTTTTTTAAGGTATTTACTGAAAAAATAATGGTGATGTAATATGTGGCAATGTAGGGCAAAGGCATGCCTTTGCCCTACGATTACGATTATTATTCTATGATTTTATTTTTTGTAGTGCTAATTCTAAAACCATATTTAATTGTTCTTCTTGCGTCGTGTGTGTTGTGTCGATTAGAATTGCGTCTGTTGCTTGTCGCAAAGGGCTATCTGCTCGGCTAGAATCAATATGATCGCGTTCGAGTAAGTTCTGTTTAACTTCCTCAAAATTAACGACTTGTCCTTTGTTTTTTAATTCTGAAACTCGTCTTTGTGCGCGAATGTCAGGATCAGCAGTGATAAATAATTTTAATTCAGCATTAGGGAAAACAACCGTTCCAATATCTCGCCCATCCAAAACGACACTTTTTGCTTTTCCCATCGCTTGTTGTTGCGCGACCATTGCCCGACGAACTGCCGAAATCGTAGCAACAGGACTAACCGATTGAGAAACACGCATTGTTCGAATTGCGTCTTCTACATTTTGATCATTAAGAAAAGTAATTCTTTTTCCATTGTGATTTTCAAAATGAATTTTAATATTACCTAATGCTTGATGAATAGCGGCATCATCATCAAAATTGATTTTATTATCTAAAAAAAACAATGTAGTTGCTCGATACATTGCACCAGTATCTATAAAAATATAGTTTAATTTTTGGGCTAAAGCCTTGGCAATTGTACTCTTTCCACAAGAAGAATAACCGTCTATCGCTATGATGATTTGATTCATATTAAATTGTCGTTAAGGAAGCACTGAATATTGGGTAGCTTATTTTTTTTTGCTTCTAAAATTCGGGAGCGAAGATAGTTTTTTTAAGTTTATATTGAAAATTTACTTGCCCTTAGACTAATAATAAACGATTATCTAATTAAAGTGACATCGCCTTTTTCTAATCGTTTTTCTGGTTGCCCATCAGCGCCAATTGCTTCGTATTCTATCATCCAAACATAAACGCCTGAAGGAGCTAATTTCCCATTATGAGTGCCAGTCCAACCTATATTTACATCTTCACTTTGGAATACATTCTCGCCCCAACGATTAAAAATTTTAAATGTATAATTGGTAATCAAGCAGTTATGGAAGATTTTAAACTGATCATTATAACCATCATTATTAGGCGTAAAAGCATTAGGCACAAAAGGATAACAACCACAATCTTCTTGAATTACATCTATAATTTGAACTAAATCTCTACATTCATTACTAACCGTCACGCTATAAATTCCTCCTTTAGAAATGATAAAACTAGAACTATCTAAATTATTCTGACCATAAAAAGCAGAAAAGCCTTCCCATTGATAACGCAAAATATTTGCTTGATAAGCGTCTAAAACAAGTTGCGTATTTTTACAAAAAGTCGTATCATTAGGCAAAGTCGGAGCAATCAAAAGCTCAGGCAAAAAAGTAATCGTATCGCTATTAAAACAGCCACTATTATATTCTACAAAAGCATGATAAGTGCCTGGTTGTGCAATTGTAAAAGTGGAATTAGCGCTTCCATCTTGCCAAGAATAGGTTGTAGCATTAGGATCAAAAACATCTAAAACAATCGTTTCATTATCACAAATAAACTGGTCTTCACCCAAGAAAACGAAAGGCGTAGGAATGACATTGACTTGAATACTATCCGAAATAATACAAGCTCCGAGCGTCATTTCAACATGATACAAATCGGCTTCTGTAACCCATAGAATTGGATTAGTCGAACTATTATTCCAAAGATAATTAGCATTCGGAGTAGTAACATCAAGCATTAAAGATTGATGTTCACAGATCGTAGTATCATTGCCAAGGGCGATAATTGGCGTATTTTCAAAGCGTAATCCAAGCGTATCAGAAATAGAACAACCAACTGAATTGGTGATCGTTACAGCATAGTTTCCTGTCGAAGTAGCATTGAAAGTTGGGAGTGTGGAATTGTCCTGCCATTGATAAATTACATTTGGTGTCGTTGCGTCAATGAGATAATTGGCGGAATCGCAGAAAGATAAATCAGCTCCCAAATCAAGTGATGGAATAGGAAGAACATGAATATTTTTAGTAATGCTATCAGTCGTTGTATTGTTACTGGCAGTGAGTTGAATAGTATAATCTCCTGCATTTTCAAAACAAATATTATTTAGATTTTGGGAGGTCGAAGTGCTAATATTTGCCCCTGAGATTGTCCATTTCCATCCATTAGCGTTAATCGAAGAATCTATTAATTGAATACATTCTCCTGCACAAATGGTATCAGCACTCATTTCAAAATCAGCAACGACTTCTTCAATAACACAAATATTATATTGAGTAGTAGCAGAATTTGCCATAGTCATAGTAAACAAAGCCGAAGTTACATTTGTCATATTAGATGGCGTGACATTCGTTATACTAAGCGGATGATTAAGGACAGTGAAAGAAGAAGTCACATCGGTAGAATAACAATCATCTAATGAACCATCAGCATGAGCGGTTAACATAAAGTAATCATAAGAACCATTGGAATAACTATCAGAATATCCCATCATGTAAATCATGCCATTATTGGTTTTTCCTATTGTAACTAAGGTTTCACTATTCGTTCCGCCATACTCTTTAACCCAAATTATACCTCCAGTTGTGGCATTTATTTTTAATAAAAAAAACTGCCCTGGTGTACTATTCATTAGCGAAGCAACGACCAATAAATTACCATCATTTGCTATTTCTATATTTCCAATTAGATTTAATCCAGGGAAATCATAGATTTTAGACCAAATGACATTATCAGTTGGATTATGCCTAAATGCCCAAATTTGATGAATATTTCCAGAAGTGACACGTCCAGCATAAACTCCATCTCCATTAGGCAAAAGTGCCATGTTAGAGATTATTTCTTCGGCAGAAGTTCCGATTATTGTTGTACTAGCCAAACCGCCACTCGATGTAATCTCACAGATCATGGCATCCGATGCACCAGCTCCATAGGAATAGGTATTAGCAGCTAAAATATGTCCATTAATTGTTGGAGCTTCTAATATTTCAATACCGAAATCAGTAAGAGAACCACCTAAGCTTCGATACCAAATTAATGTACCATCGCCAGCAATTTTAGCTGTTGCAACATCTTGTGCACCGCCAGGATTATAACTTGCGGTATAGCCAGTTACTAAAAAACTACTATCGGTGGTCGCAGTAATAGATATAAAAACATCAAAATTAACAGGATCAATTAGCCTTGTCCAGATGATATTTCCAGTTGAATCAAATCTTGAAATTAGAGCTTGATTATAAGTGGTCTTATAACTACCGACAACAACAACGCCATTATCAGGAGTAGGCGCGGAGGCAAAAAAGCGTTCTAAAAGCGGTCCTGTCGTGTTTCTTGACCAAATTAATTGACCAAATTGATCTGTTTTTATTAAGTATCCATGAAGCGAGTTTACCGAAGAAGAACTACTAGAAGAACCACTTAGATAAAAACTCCCATCAGCCGCTTGAGTACCACCTGCCAAGATTTCTATTCCTGTATTTCCATAGGCTCTTAAAAAGGTCGTTTGTGCTTTTGTATTAAAAAAACAGCATAAAAGGAATAAAAAAAGAGTTATTGATTTTTTCATTTTTTTTTGTTAAAATACCATTTTTTTATTCAAATTAGGAGAATATATTTTTCATTATTTTACCTCATTTGAAAAGAAAAGTTACAGTGAATAAGAGTATTTTAATGAACATAACTCGCAGCATTAATATCAATAGTTGTTCCAGTAGCATGTTCAGCGAATCCGCTTGCCAAAAAAACAATCAAAGGCGCGATGTCTTTGGGTTCAGTTAAACGAGGTAATGCAATGCCTTGTTTGGCATATTCTTCACCGTATTCCTCTATGAATTGCTCTGCCATATCCGTTCGAGTGAACCCTGGAGCAACATCAAAAGCGGTGATTCCAAACTTGCCATACATCCGAGCAATAGAGCGAGTGAGCGAAACTAAACCGCCTTTTGAAGCTGCATAAGCCAAATAATCAGCCGTGTCTCCACGAAATGCTGCACGAGAACTGATATTAATAATAATGCCGTTTTGTTGTTTTTTGAAATCGGCTAAGGCTTTTTTACAAAGCATCGCAGCAGTTAGAAGATTGACATTTAGCGTAGTTTGAAAAGCATCGAGCCAATCATTATCTGGTGCGTCGTCGGGAATTTCAATGGCAATACCTGCATTATTAATTAAAACATCAACTTTGCCCATTTCTTGAATGACACGATTATAAAACGCACTTATTTGATGTGGTATTGAAAAATCCGCTTGAAAAATTTTAACAGGATTTTGGCAAGTTTTAGCAACGTCTCGAATAGCTTTTTCATCTCGATTATATTGTAAGGCTAATGTCGCACCAGATTGACTTAAAGCAATAGCAATCGCTCGACCAATGCCGCGACTTGCTCCTGTGACTAGAATAATTTTATTACTTAAATTAATTTGCATGATAAAGAAATTGAATGAAAGAATAGCTGAATGAAAAAAGGCATCAAAAAGACCTAAGTCCATTTGATACCTTTTTTTAGAAAAATGAAAATGTGAAATTTAATTAAAATAGAAATAAGTAAACGTCACAATCGCAATAATAGCCGCTCCAACAGGAACAAGATATTTGTATGGTTCAATTTTTACTTGTTCTGTGTATTCTAATTCGAATGCTGTTTCTCTTGGTCTTAACTTACCAATAATTAACATGATAATCACATTCAAAACAAACAAAATTGCCATTACGTGTAAGAAATGTGGGTAAGTTCCACCTCCTTCAATAACGGACGGTTTTATAATAAATTGGCTAATTGAATACAATACTACACCCGAAATAATCGCGATTTTTGCCGCAATAGCAGGAACGTATTTAGTCAAATATCCTACAACAATAATCGTCAAAATCGGAATACTGTAACAGCCATTTACTTCTTGTAAATATGAAAATAGTCCTTTTGGCGCATCAGCAATCATTGGTGCAATGACCATTGAAATGAGTGCCAAAATAATTCCAAATTGTTTTCCTTTTTGAACAACTGTCTTCTCGTCTGCCTCTTTGTTGATATATTCTTTATAAATATCCAAACCAAAAAGCGTCACCGAACTATTTAATGCACTATTGAATGAACTTAAAATAGCACCAAATAAGACTGCTGCAAAAAATCCAACTAATGCTCCAGGCAATACTTTAGCAACTAACATTGGATAAGCTTGATCTGCATTTTCTAAGTTGCCTTCAAAAATATAATAAGCAATAATACCAGGCAAAACAACAATCAATGGTCCTAAAATCTTAAAGAATGAAGCTAATAAAAGCCCTTTTTGACCTTCTTCAAGGTTTTTGGCAGCTAATGCACGTTGAATGATCGCTTGATTTGTCCCCCAATAAAATAACTGCACAAGCATCATACCTGTGAAAATAGTCGAGAAAGGAATGGACGAATCATTATCACCAATTACTTTAAATTTCTCTGGTGCGCTAGTCATCAAAGTTGAAATACCTACACCAATACTTCCATCTCCAATATAAAGCAAACCAAAAACAGGAATCATCAAACCACCTATTAATAAACCAACTGCATTGATAGAATCTGAAACTGCAACGGCTTTCAGTCCGCCAAAAATAGCATAAATTGACCCAATAATACCGATTGACCAAACACAAAGCCACAAAGCAGCCGTTTCTGAAATACCCATTGCTTCGGGTATATTAAACATGGTCAAAATCGCTAATGCACCTGAATACAAAACGATTGGTAAAAACACAATTGCATAACCAGAAAGGAATAAACCAGAGGTGATCGCCTTAGTTGTTTTATCGTACCGCGCCTCCAAAAACTGGGGAACAGTCGTAATACCACCTTTCAAATAGCGTGGTAACAAAAAAACGGCAGTCACAACCATTGCAATCGCTGCGAGTGTTTCCCAAGCCATCACGAGAATACCTTCTGAATAGGCTTGTCCGTTTAAACCGACGATTTGTTCGGTTGATAAATTGGTTAGTAATAACGAACCCGCGATAACGCCAGCCGTTAAACTTCTTCCTCCTAAAAAATACCCTTCGGAGGTAGTTTCTTCGATAGAGCGAGAATAATAATAGGAAATACCAGCTACTAAGAGGGTAAATCCTAAAAAAGTAATAATTGCCATAATCCTAATTGTCTAGTCATTGATTTTAATAACGTGGGGCAAAGGCATAGCTTTGTCCGACATGAATGCGTAAAATAGTAAGAAGTTAATAAATAGCGAAATATTATTTTAGATTGTTATGTTTGTTCGATTTTTTTATTGAAAAGATACTTGAATTGCCTGATTAATCTAGCGTGATTATTTTAAAATAATATGAAATTACTGTCCCAATTTTCGGATGGCTTGCTTAAAAATTCTTAAATCTTCATAGACTGAATAATCTTTTGCATAGAAAAAATTGACGCGTTCCATTGTTGATTGATTTAAATTTTTAATGGTTGTTGCATCAGTAGGAGAAAGAATGCCTTTGCGGATCTTGGGTAGTTTTTGTGTGGTAGAGTAGCCAATCCAAGAGCGGTTTCCGAGTAGGACTTTGATAATATTTTGAAAATATTGAATAGGTTTTTTTACTATGAAAATCCCTAATGGCAAGAAAATCAAACAGATAATAGCAGACAAAACATCAAAAACACGTTTGTTTCGTCTATTCATTGGCGTGTCGATTTCAAAACCAACTTCGACCGTGTAAAGTTGACCGCGTGTGTTTTTGGAATGGCTTCCAATGATGGAATTACTACCTTTGGGAACAATTTTGTAACTAACTGATTCGCCTAATTGCTCCATCCATGCCATAATATCCGCGTTTGGAATATCCTTAGCACAAAAAATTAGTTCGTTAATTTTATATAAATTAATCAGATCAGATAATTGATTGATATTTCCTAAGAAAGTCGTTAAATCATCAGTTGATTTCGGTGCAATAAGACCGATGAAATTATTGTGAATTTGTGCTTTATAAATTAAATTTTGGACACGATCACATTCTTTTTGAGTGCCAATGATCGCATAGTTTTGCGTTTTTTCTCGCGAAATATTGAAATTCTTAAATTCTAAAAAATGAAATATTAAACGCAAACTGATCATTGAAACGGTTAGCCAAACCGCTCCCATCAAAATGAGCATTCTCGAAGTTCGATACTCAGGATTAAGGAAACCATAGACCGCCGCAATCAAAATTGTCCCAATCACAATACCGCGAAATATTCGATTGAGGCTATATTTGGAATCATAACCACCACTAAAATAAACCGTTCCCAGCCAAATACTGGCATAGAGCGGCACATTAAAAAAGAGGAAAGAAGTCGAGTAATAATCAGGATTATCAAAATAACGGGTAGCCCAAAAATCCTTGAGCCAAAACATCCCCAATACAATTAATAAACCATCTAAAATAGGTAAATAAGCACTTCTGAAAAAGTTAGAAAAAACCGTGATGCTGGCACGAAAATAAATCGCCATTTGCATCATAAATATAAAAAAACTAGCTTGTTGACCTTTAAAGTGTTTTTTTGCAAAAATAATCATCGCATTATAAAACACTTTTACATAATTCAAACTACCGCGTTTGGTGCTTTCTCCTTTGTAATGAATGATTTGGGAATCGGCAAAATAATAATTGTCATAACCACCCAAAGTAATTCGATAAGACAAATCAATATCTTCGCCATACATAAAAAAGGTCTCATCAAGCAAGCCAACTTCGTCCAAAGTCGATTTGCGCATTAGCATAAAAGCGCCAGCTAAAACCTCGATTTTATGATTTTCGTCTTTCGACAAATAACCAAGATGATAATGATTAAATTTCTTTGATTTTGGGAAAAGCTTAGAAAAGCCAAAGGTTTTGTAAAAAGCAACCCACGGAGAAGGAAAACCGCGCTTAGATTCAGGTAAAAACTGACCAGAGCCATCAATCATTTTAATTCCTAAACCGCCTGATTTAGGATGAGCATCCATAAAAGCGACACTTTTTTCAAATGTATCTTCTGCAACAACTGTATCAGGATTGAGGAGCAAAACATACTCACCTTTCGAAATTTCAATAGCTTGATTATTAGCGACAGAAAAACCAGGATTGTCTTTATTGGCAATCAAAATGACTTCGGGAAACTTTTCTCTAACCATTTCAACCGAGCCATCTTTAGAATTATTATCAACTACAAATACCTCAACCGTTAGATTTTTAACGGCTTTTCGTACGGAATAAAGCGCTTGCTCTAAAAAATATTTGACGTTATAATTAACAATAATGACCGATAGCTTCAAAAGTGTAGATTGATTTTAGAGAACGCGCAAAAAATAAAACTCATCACGCAATCTTGGATAGGATATTTATTTCCTTATCCTTTATTAAAAAATAACTCAATTGTCTTACCAAAAATAGTCTATAAGAATAGAAGACCAAAGATATTAATATTTAGGCTATAAAATAGCAGCATTTTTATTTTCATTCCGTATAAAAGGAGGGAATAGTTCATTTTAGAAAGTATATTTCTAGTACAAATCGTTTCTAAAATGATAGAAAGCTGTTTTTTTATAAAAATTAAGGGAATAAGGTTTGGTTAATTTTAGATTTTATACCTAGATTTATTCTTCTTTTTTATGAAAAACACCTGTTATTTTTTGAAAGTACCCTAAGAAGATATAAAGGTTATCAATTAAATTACAAATAATAGTCTTATGAGAAACACAAAAAATCAGCAATTTCAACCATTAGAAAGACGATCAGGATTGACCCCTCAGCAATTTAAAAAGGAACATATACAAGCGAAACAGCCTGTTATTTTAACGGATTTTCTGGAAGGATGGAAAGCTCAAAAATTTTGGACTTTTGATTATTTCAAAGAAAAGGTTGGTCATTTAGAAGTACCTCTTTATGATCAAAATTATTCTATCCCAGGCAAAGGTTATATGCAGCCGACTATTCATAAAACATTGCGGGAATACATAGAAATGTTGGAAGCTGGGCCGACGGATTACCGAATGTTTTTGTATAATATTTTTAATGAAGCACCTGAATTATTGAATGATCTAGGAAAGCCGACGCTTACAGGTGGTTTTTTGGATAGCTTTCCATTTATGTTTTTTGGTGGAAAAGGTTCGGAAGTAACGTTGCATTATGATATTGATCATTCGAGTGTCTTTTTAAATCAGTTTGAAGGGCGGAAACGTATCATTATTTTTTCACCAGAACAATCGAAATACCTCTATCAACACCCTTTTACGGTCAAAAGCCACATCAATCCGATGAAACCCGATTTGGAACGCTATCCAGCTTTCGCGAATGCACGGGGGTATGAATGTATTTTAGAACCAGGCGAAACGCTTTTTATGCCGCCTTGTTTTTGGCATTTTGTATATTATGAAGAACCGAGTTTTTCGATTTCTTTGCGGTCTAATCCATCGTTATTTACGCGTGGAATCGGCATTATGCAAATAGTCAAACATTATATTGTGGATAAAGGTATGAATTTAGCATTGGGCAAGCATTGGTATAATTTGAAAGAAAGCATTGCAGATAAACGAGCAATAAATTAACCAGTTTTCATAAGTTTTAATTACTTTTAGTGCTTCAAAGTCGCAGATTAATCTGACTTTGGAGCATTTTATTTTTTATTAAAACCAGCAAAATGAAGCCGCTTTTCCAAAAAAATCAATCTTATTTCTTGGTCATAATACCCTACTTTCTAGTAGGAATAGTCTTGCTTTTTTTGATAAATAAAGGAGATGTTGTGATTTTTTTTAGTGAAAATCGTTCTCTTTTTCTCAATCAATTGTTTTTATTGGCTAATAGATTTGGAGAAGTATATAGTTATTTGATTGGTTTTATAATCTTGCTATTTATTAAATACAGATATGCTTTGTTTCTTCCTGCTGTTGCTGGTTTGACAGGTGTTTTTAGTGGTGTTTTAAAAGCAATATTTGCTCATCCACGCCCTAAAATGTGGGCACAAGGAGAAGGCGTTATTTTAAATTATCTGCCTGATTTGTATGTTAATGTTGGGCATACTAGTTTTCCGTCTGGGCATACTTTTTCGTCTTTTGCTATTTTTACCTATTTTGCATTGGTTAGTCGGTCACCTATTTTGAAAATTGTATTTGCTTTAATGGCAATTTTGGGCGGTTTGGCAAGGGTGTATTTAACTCAGCATTTTTTGCAAGACATTCTTTTTGGTGGAATTTTAGGAATTATATTAGCGGTTAGTATATATATATTGCAAGGGAAATTAAATAATGATACTCAAAAATGGTGGAATAAGCGCATTTCAATCCACCGTTGAGATGATTGATAATGAATTGGAAATCAAATTTTTATGAAAAAAGTTATCATAGCAGGTGGGACAGGAATGGTTGGAGGAGTTGTACTTCAAGCCTGTTTGGACAGTGCAGAAGTAGAGAAAGTGACGTCGATTGTTAGGAAACCTTCGGGCGTTCAACATACGAAATTAAATGAAATCATTCATCCAGATTTCACGGATTATACCAATTTAACAGCTCATTTTAAGGATGTTGATGCTGCCTATTTTTGCATTGGTGTTTATACAGGACAAGTGCCTGATGCACAATTTAAAATGATTACAGTTGATTTTGCAGCGGCTTTTGGTGATGCTGTAAAAAACGGAAGTGATCGAGCGACTTTTTGCTTACTCAGTGGAGCAGGGGCAGATTCCGAAGAAAAAAGCAGGGTAGCTTTCGCCAAATATAAAGGCATGGCAGAAAACTATTTAATTCGCTTAGGATTTGCAGGACTTCATATCTTTCGCCCAGCTTATATTTATCCTGTTGAACCACGGAACGAGCCTAATTTGATGTATCGCATATCCCGAAAACTATATCCATTACTAAAAAATATTTATTCAGCAGGCGTGATTACCTCTGAAGAACTTGGTCAAGCGATATTTAAAGGCGGTATGTATGGCGCACCAAAAACCATTTTAGAAAATGTAGAAATTAAACAGTTTTTGGCAGGTAAGTAAATTAATTATTCTTCCTTGTCTTCTTCTTTTGGAGATGGATTTTTGGCTTCTTCGGCTTCAATTTTCTTGAGTCTTCTAGCTTCTTTTAATGCTTTGGTAATGATCCATTCCAATTGCCCATTGACACTACGAAACTCATCAGCAGCCCATTTTTCAACCGCTTTCATTGTTGTTTCATTTACTCGTAATACAAACTTTTTTTTAGGCATAATCGTTGATTTAAATGACAAAAAGCAATATCAGTTAGTATTTCACTAACTGATATTACTCTAAAGTTGATCGACTTTAGTTTTGGGTTTACTGATTAAGTGTTCCAGTATTTAAGACAGGTGTAGCTTCTTTATCAGAGCATAAAATGACCATTAAATTACTAACCATTGTAGCTTTTTTGTCTTCATCTAATTCGACAATGTTCTTTTTAGACAATTCTTCTAAAGCCATTTCGACCATACTGACCGCACCTTCAACGATTTTTGCACGAGCTGCAACGATTGCTTCAGCTTGCTGACGCTTCAACATGGCACTAGCAATTTCAGAAGCATAAGCCAAATATCCAATTCTAGCTTCTAATACTTCAATACCTGCAATTGCTAAACGCTCTGTCAATTCTTCTTCCAAAGTATGATTGACTTCTTCAACACCTGAACGCAAAGAAACTTCTTGCTGATCGTCATCAAAATTATCATAAGGATATAAACCAGCTAATTTTCTAACCGCAGAATCACTCTGTACTCTAACGAAACTTTCATAGTTATCCACATCAAATGCCGCTCTAAACGTATCTTTTACACGCCATACCGCAATGACACTAATCATAATTGGATTACCTAATTTATCATTGACTTTCACTCGTTCACTATCGAAATTGCGAGCGCGTAAAGAGAATTTTTTCTTGCTATAAAACGGATTAGTCCAGAAAAAACCGTTCTCTTTGACTGTTCCTTTATAATCACCAAATAAAACTAATACGCGAGAACCATTTGGATTGACAAAAAAGAAACCAAATAACATAATAAGTGCACCTAAAAATAAAGGAAGTGCAATCAATGAAATGGCACTTTGTAAGGCAATCGCCCCAATACCTCCTATTATCATTCCGAAAAAGGCCAACAACATCATATAGCCAGATGTTGGTTTAATTAATTTCTCTTGCATAGTTGTAAATTTTATTGTGATATTAAAATGATATTATAAAGATACTTTTTTGCAATTGTAATGATTGGTTTTTTCTATTAAAATATTTAAAAATCGGATGAAAGGAACGAAAGCGGATTTTTTTTGATTACAACTAAATACTACTATGCAGTAAGGATTTTTTTTTGCGAAAGCGAAATCTTACAATCGCATAAGTATTATAATACTAATTCTAGATATGGATTAGCATAATTAAAATTTAAAGTCATGTTATTATTTAGACCAGTTAATCAAGTAGAATTAGACTTGATTATTGAAAGTGATTGGAAAGCGTTTCCGCCAAGACTGCTAGGACAGCCGATTTTTTACCCTGTTTTGAATGAGGCTTATGCCGAAAAAATCACTAAAGAATGGAATGTGCCTGCTTATGGTGTGGGGCATGTATTGAAATTTGAAGTGGCGGATGAATTTTTAAAAGACTATGAAATCCAGAAAGTTGGCTTAGATCATTTTGTAGAATTTTGGATACCAGCCGAAGAATTATCCGAAATGAACACTAATATTATTGGTCAAATTGAATTGATTAATACTTTTAGGTGATTGAGGCGCTTCGGCTGATTGTTTGATTGAGGCGCTTCGCTGATTGTAAGATTTTTACTATAAAACTTATATTTTGTTTCAATAAATCACACAATCAGCGAAGCGATACACAATCAAACAATCTAACAATTTAACAATCAGCCGAAGGCAATACAATCATATTTTACAAATGTGCTTCTTTCCAAAACTCAAGGTTCAAATCTTTTTTATCTCCTTTATTAATGGCTTTGAAAAAAGTCATTTTAGTTTCTTTTTCGACAGCTTTTACAGACCTAGCATAATCCCACATATCCCTAGCACTTACAGGTTTATTAGGCATAATAAAACCGATATAACGACGATATTTGAAAGAATAAGCTACTTTATAGAATGCTTTTGGAATAGGAATATCCTTCATTTTTTTAGGTCGTTCGCCATAAATTGGACCAGTATAAACCACCATTTTACCCAAAGTATAAGTCCATTCTCGCTCTAAACTTTCTAACTTGCTCCATGCTTGTCGATTGAGTTTTGGATCTTGTGGTGAAACGTTAGACATCGCAAATGTTTGTAAATTACTCTTGACCGTAAAATCAATAGCAGCACTTGGTGCTAAATGCCCTTTATCAAAACCTGAATTTCTAAAATCATCTGGTTTTTTTCTAAAACGAGCTGGCACATCAGGATCTGGAAAAAATGATTCACTTCGCGCGACATCAATTCCCACAGAGCCTTTACTTAGAATATAAGAAACCCAAACTGCGCCTTTATAATCAAAACTATAGCCTAAACTATAACCATCTTTATCTAAGACTAAATCGGATTTGCAAGGAATGCCATATTTTTTATGATTACGCATGGCATAAATCCACGCATATAATCTATGAGCATTTGGCATAATATAATGTACTACAAAACTGTGCATGATGCCTCCTAAAAAAAAGGAAACTGCCGCAATCGCGATTTCTCTTACTGACATATAAAAAGAGTTAAGCGTTTTTCAATTATCATCAAAATGAGGATAAAAATATAAAAAACTCTTAACTCTCTCTATAATATTTTCTCGAAGCTCTAAATTATATTGTTCTTTATCGCTATTAATTGTTGTATTATCTTAATTATAGTAGCATTATGACCTCGGTATAAAAATAGATACTTTAAAATAATCTACTTGAATAGTTGCGCCATTAGCGACATGAAAACCAAAGTTTTGACCATCAAATGATTTAGCAGGTAATGCTTTTACCTGAATATCATTGATATAAAATAAATGTAGATCTCCTTTTTTGCGGATAACAATTTTGTTAAAATCATCTGTGGCTAATACGTCTGAATATTCCCAGTCGATAATATCTTCTGCTATCCAGTTTTTTACATCCAATGCAATAAAACGTTGTTCGCTATTAAAACCAAATGAATACCCTTCTTCAAAATAACCGCCAATAGAGGATGTTCCCCAAACCAAAGCATTGCAAAAAGTTGATGCACCTTTTATTTTGATACTAGCTTCTATTTCAAAATCATTCTCGTCATTGACGGTCTCTAAATTTTGCATTCGAATATCGGAATGGTCTCCACTAGAAGATAGTTCCATGTGACCATTTTTGATTGTACCAGAAGAATAATGAGTTGTTAATACCCAATTATTATGATTGTCATCAAAATTGTCTTCAAAGACAACAAATTGCTCATAAGAGATGGTGGTGTGTGCTGTGCCTCCTATAAAAACTAGTAAAAGCAGGCTTAATTTAATAAATTGTGACATAAGTTAGTGTGATTGAAGAATGTTTATATATAAATTTATAAAATATTTTATATATAGATAAGAGAGTGTTAATTTATTTTTTTAGCAAAATGAATTATGACAAAAAAAAGACACTGTTAATCAATGTCACAAAATTGAAAAATATGGTTCAAAAATAATACCTAATTCAAAACCTTTCTTTGAAAAAAAAAAAAATGAATGAAGATACAAACAAAATCATTTTTTTTTGATAAGCTTTTTGTTTATAGGTCTCTGATTAATAGGCTCTTATGTGGTAATGTAGAGATTTGAAATAAATCAATAAATTTATTGAAGTAAATGATAATCTTAATTTTTTTTTAAAAAAATAGAAAAAGGAAGGAAAGGAATGAAGAAAAGTATAGCAATTTTTAGGCTATTTTAATAGGAAGTAAAATGTTTATAATTGTTATTAACCTAATATGTGATAATAATTAACTTTATATGAATGTAACAGATTTGAGTTTGATTGAGTTGTTTTGTGACATGGAATTTTAATATTTTCTATTTCAGAAGTAAATTCTTATTAAAATTGTTTGCTTCTGAAATAGAAAATAAACGCTTATTTTTCCTGTATTTTTTTAGTTTTTTCTTTTTGGAATTGCTCTCGACGATTATTTTCTATTTCTTCTAAATTTTCAAAAGCATTAATAATAGCCTTTACTAATCTATGTCGAACCACATCGACACTTGATAAGCGAACAATCCCAATTCCCTTAACATGTCCAAGTGCATCTAAACTATACCCTAAACCAGATCGCTGATTTCGTGGCAAGTCAATTTGTGTCATATCGCCAGTGATAATTGCTTTGGCAGAAGGTCCGATTCTTGTTAAAAACATCTTCAATTGAGGAATAGTCGCATTTTGTGCTTCATCCAAAATAATAAACGCATTATCAAGCGTTCGACCACGCATAAAAGCTAAAGGCGCGATTTCAATTACTCGATTGCCTATAAACTGATTAATTTTGTCCGCGGGCAACATATCATCCAATGCATCATATAAAGGACGTAAATATGGATCAACTTTATCTTTCAAATCTCCTGGCAAGAAACCCAAACTTTCGCCAGCTTCTACTGCTGGACGTGTTAATATGATTTTTTTGACAATTCGATTTTTTCATGCCTTTACTGCTAATGCAACTGCTGTATAGGTTTTTCCTGTTCCAGCAGGACCAATAGCAAAAACAATATCATTTGTTTCTGTAGATTCTACTAATTTTTGTTGATTCGCCGTTTTAGCGCGAATAGGTTTTCCGTCTCTGGTATATAAAATAATACTATTTCTAGTTTCTTTAATCCGATTTTCAAAAGGATTATTCCCGTTGACAATTTCCTCCACATCTTGTTTTGATAGCTTTTTATGTTGCTTCAAGGCTTTGACCATCAGCTCCAATTTTGCTTTGACATCTTGGGTGTTTTTTTTCTTTTCACCACTGATTTTTAGATAATTACCTCTTGAAGTAATGGTGATTTCTGGATAGGCTGCTCTTAGGAGATTTAATTTTTTTTCATGTTCTCCGTACAATTCTACAGGGTCTATATCTTCTATTGTTAAAATGATTTCGCTCAAAATTCTTTTAATTTGTTATGAATGAAAAATCTAAAGCAAATCTAAACTATTAGTCTTTATTGACAAAAATTATTAGAACTAAAAACATTTATCAAGAAAGACTATTCTAAAAACTTAGTTGCAGAAGATGAAGTACTATGTAAATTAAATTTTGGTCAATATAGTTTCATTCTATGGGATTAATTTTGAAATGGTTATATTTTGAATAGTTTTTGGTTCTTTGAAAATTATTGTGGCATCAAGTAATATTATTGCTTTTTGAAAATTTAGGTGTCAGGTGTCAGGTGTCAGGTGTCAGGTGTCAGGTGTCAGGTGTCAGTGTCTTGTCCTAAAAAATATTGATTATCAAACTTTTCTGACCCTCAATAAATTATCAAAGAACCTGTTTTTTTGAGAAATTGTTAAGATATATCCGCTTATTAGGCTCATTATAATATAATTTAATACCCTTATTTTCTCAAAATTTTCACCTCCCACCTTTAGAGCATTGGCTTATTCTTTCTTTTTAATAAAAAAAATAGAAGAAAGTGCGCTAACTTTTGGTAAAGGATAACACTACATAACATTTTTTATATATTTGTAGCCTTTAATTCCCCTAAATAAAGCGAAGTAAATAAATTATAGTAAATGTAAATGATCTACATTTACTTTCATTACGCTACAAATATGAATGAGGATAGACAAATAGTTACTTTTATTACTGATTTTGGTACAAGCGACTATTATATGGGTATAATAAAGGGCGCGGTGCTAAGTCAGCATCGTAATGTTCACTTTGTGGATATTACACATAATGTTAAAAGTTTTGACATTGTACAAGCGGCATTTATACTCAAAAACGTTTATAATAATTATCCGAAAGGAACTATTCACATTGTAAGCGTTAATAATTACTATAATAAAAATCGACGGTTTATTGCTTTTGAAAAAGAAGGGCAGTATTTTGTTGGTCCTGATAATGGTGTTTTTTCCTTGATTTTTGGAAAAAATATCTCAACAGCTTATCAATTAGAAGAAGATGCTTCTATATCTTTTTCTATCAAAAAAATCTTTGCGAATGCTGTACAACACATCGCTACAAATGAGGCTTTTGAGACGATAGGCGAAGCAATTGATAATGTAGCTCAACGAATCACGTTACAGCCTGTTATCAATCGGTATCAAATTATAGGTTCAATTATTCATATTGATAATTACGAAAATTGTGTCGTAAATATTGATAAAGCACTTTTTGATCGAGTGAAAGATGGTCGGAAATTCGCTTTATTTTTCAAAAGAAATAATCCTATAATTAAGTTAAGTAATCATTATTATGATGCACCACTCGGAGAACCTTTGTGTTTGTTCAATGCATCGGGTTATTTAGAAATAGCTGTAAATATGGGTAAAGCGAGTACCTTACTAAGTTTAAATGTAGAGGATACGGTACAAATTGATTTTATATAATCAATAAATTATTAGGTTTAATTGGTTTCAGAAATTGAATAGTGCTAATTTTTTCGCTGAATTTCTGCTATACATAGACGTATTTAGGTTTTTATACTGTTTTAGGAGTATTTACTGAAAATTAACCTTCCTAGTTTTATTGATTTTTGCAATAAAATCCGTACTTTTGTTCGACGAAATCAAGGGGATTTAAGTTTCTACAAACTGAACGATTACCCTCTTTAAAACGTTATGAGTAATAACAGGAAGCCCTTTGAATTCTTAATATCTTGTTTTTCTTTTCAAAATAAGACCAATTCTATACCATATTATATATATTATAAGATAATATTAATTGTCTTAATATAGTATTTTATGCCTGTTATTAATCTTTTTACAAAGAGAAATATTAAACTCAAAATAATTATATTTCTATAACTAATTTTAAAAATTAATAGAGAAAGGGAATGGAATTTTTTTTTATTCTCAAATATTTGCCTATATAAACAAATCATTAAAATAGTTTTTTATAAAATCATAAATTAGGTGATTGAAAATAGGTAATTATTAATCAAAAGTGGTTGATAATCAATTAATAAAATAGTAAAAAGTATGAATGAAGGAATGAATGAAGGAAAAGTCAAGTGGTTTGACGAGGAGAGAGGATATGGATTTATTCGCCCTTTTAAAAGAGGAGATGATGTATTTGTCCATATCGAAGATGTGAAAGGTGCTGGTTATAAAACACTTGGCGCGGGCGACTTGGTAGAGTATAATATTCATAGTGGAAACGACGGAAAAGATAGAGCTATTGATATAGTGAAATTTGAATACGTATATGAAGAAGAGTAATTATTTACTAATAGTCAGTTGGGTAAGATCATGATGAAGCCCTTTAGTGAAATTTAATAAATTAAGGATAACATAATTATATATATTTTTTAACCAATAACTTAATTTCTTTTATAAAGTTTAATTAGAATTAAGTTGTTTTGGAGTGGCGCAGTAACTAGATTTTTGGTTTTCCATTCCCTAAACGCGATATTAATCAATGAGCAAAGTTAAGAAAAAGACTACGATGAGTAAGGAAGCGTTAAGAGCCGGTTATGTCCAAAAAGCTATGGATTGGATTGTTAAAAAAGGTTATTTAGATATTAAAGCGGATCTTGAAGGCATGGAATTGCCAAAAGCCTTTGTTCAAAAATCCAATAATACCAGTATTACACCAGACCTTACGGCAAGATCATTAGGGCGTAAATTTTATTTTGAAGTAGCTATGAAGTCACCTAATTCAAGAGATATTGTGACTAAATGGAAGTTTTTGAGCCAATTGGCTGCCATGAAAGATGGTAAATTGATTATTTTCGCACCACATGGTCATCGTTCTTTCGCTGAGAAATTAGTGGAAACGCACAAAATATCAGCAAGGGTAGTTTCCTTAAGATCAGGGAAATAATCTTGTATCAAAATAGATTATAGGCATTATATTAATGTTTATAATCTATTTTATCTTGTTTTAGTTCATGACTAAAACAACTTTTACCCTAAATAACAGTTATTATTAGAAGTAATAGTCTGCATTTGTTTTAAATAGAATTGTTCATCTTCATTCTAGTTACTTTTATTACTTATCAAATTAGAATTACTGAATGTGTTTGAAAATACAAAGTTTCTTGTCAAAAGAGATTTTTATTGATTCACATATATTATATCAAATAGAAGCACTTTTTTAATCATTAATAAAAAACTTAGCAATATGTTAGAAGGAAAAGTCAGATGGTTTAATCACGATAAAGGTTTTGGTTTTATTCGACCTTTTAAAAAGAACAAAGACGACGTATTTGTTCATATTACAGATGTACGTGAAAGCGGATACAAAAGCCTTGAAGAAGGGGATCTTGTAGAATTTACTCTAGAAGAAGACGCTAAAGGAAAGGAAAGAGCAATAGGAATTGTGAAATTTGAATACGTTTACGAATAATTATTTCGTATAAATCTAATTCATTTATTCATTCATTTTTAAAAAATTATTAATTCTTTATATCATTTAAATCCAGCAACATTTGGCTGCTAACTATTTGTCTACATAATATAAGCAGATATTAAAAATAATATTTGTTATGTCTATGCTATGAAAATCGTCGGTTGTATTCCTCTACTAGATTAAAAAAAGGAAGCAAAGCTATTTGATATAAAATTTAAAAATCAAGTGAAATAGTTATTCTATGTCAAAATAAATATAGAAGCTAACTTGGTTACATTTGTTTAAAAGACCTCAAAATTAAATAAAACAAAATTTTTTTAGATTTGATAAGTCGTAAAAGAGTTTCTTTCGGGAAACTCTTTTGTGTTTTATAGTGTTAGAAAAGTCTATTTATGACAGAATATTTTTAAATCTTATAGAAGCAATGTAAATTTGTATCAAATTCATTGTTTTATTATTTCAATGCTGATTTGTTTCGTTATTTTTCGTGCTAATCAAATAAATGAAATAATTTAGAATTGAGATAATAATTAACTACAAGGAAGAAAAATAAGCGATAAAAAATGAGCAATACTAATGATCGAAGAGAATCTCTTAACTTTATAGAAGAGATCATTGCAGAAGACATTAAAAATGGAAAACACGAATCAGCTAGGATTAATACCCGTTTCCCACCTGAACCAAACGGTTATTTGCATCTTGGACATGCCATGTCTATTTGCCTCAATTTTGGGATCGCTCAAAAATATGGCGGAAAAACAAATTTACGTTTCGATGATACTAATCCAGATACAGAAGAAACGGAATATGTAGAATCTATCAAAGAAGATGTAAAATGGCTCGGCTTTGACTGGGAAGATAGAGAATTTTACGCATCTAATTATTTTGAAAAATTACACGAATTTGCTATTCAATTAATTAAGAAAGGAAAAGCTTATGTAGATGATTCCACCGCAGAAGAGATTTCTAAAATGAAAGGTGCTCCTACTTCTCCTGGAATTGAAAGTCCTTATAGAAATCGTTCTGTAGAAGAGAATTTAGCGCTTTTTGATACAATGACCAAAGGGGATTGTGAGGAAGGAAGCCATGTGCTTCGTGCAAAAATCGACATGACTTCTCCTAACATGCATTTGAGAGATCCATTGATGTATCGAGTTAAAAAAGAAGCGCATCACCGTACAGGAGATAAGTGGAAAATTTATCCGATGTATGATTTTGCACATGGATTGTCGGATGCAATTGAAGGAATTACTCACTCACTTTGTACATTAGAGTTTGAGGTGCATCGCCCTTTATATGATTGGTTTTTGGAAGAATTAGATACTTTTCGCTCTCGTCAAATCGAATTCTCTCGATTGAATGTGAATTATACCATAACGAGTAAACGAAAACTGCGTCAATTGGTCGAGGAAAATCATGTGACTGGCTGGGATGATCCGCGCATGCCGACTATTTCGGGTATGAGAAGAAGAGGATTTACACCAGTTTCTTTACAGAGTTTTGTCGAAAAGGCAGGTGTTTCTAAGCGTGAAAAACTAATTGATGTAGGATTGTTGGAGTCTTGTGTAAGAGATGATTTGAATAAAATTACGACTAGAGCAATGGTTGTTACAAACCCGCTTAAAGTCATTATTACGAATTATCCAGAAGGACAAATAGAAATGTTAACTGCTGTTAATAATCCTGAAAACTTAGAAGAAGGCACACACGAAATGCCGTTTTCAAGAGAGATATATGTAGAACGAGGAGATTTTATGGCTGATCCTCCGCCACCCAAAAAATTCTTTAGACTTGGACCTGATAGAACGGTTCGTTTAAAAAATGCTTATATCATTACTTGTGAAGGTTTCAAAACTGATGAAAACGGAGAAGTAACTGAGGTATATTGTAAATATTATCCGAATTCTAAATCTGGCGAAGATACTTCTGGTATTAGAGCTAGAGGAACGTTGCATTTTGTTTCTGTAGAGCAAGCGGTTGATGTGGAAGTTAGGCAGTATGATCGTTTATTTATGGATGCAAATCCAGGAGGAAATAAGGAAAAGCATTTTTTAGAATTTATTAATCCAAAGTCTTTAGAGGTTATTAATGCGAAAGCTGAGCCTTTTTTAGCAGAAGCGAAAGTATCTGATAAATTTCAATTTCTAAGGAAAGGTTATTTTATTACAGACTTAGATAGCACGCCTGAACATTTAGTTTTTAATAGAACTGTCACTTTAAGAGATGGTTGGGCAAAAGTGCAAAAGAAGTCGAATAAGGGAAAACAAGGACAGAAGAAAGGTCAAAAGAAAAGACAGCACAAAGGTCAAAATCAGTCGAATAAGCAGAATAAATAAGCTTTTTTGATTGAAGAAAAACAGAATAAAGATCGAATAACTTAGAGTTGTTCGATCTTTGTTTTTTTATTAGAGGTGTCAGGTGTCAGGTGTCAGGTGTCAGGTGTCAGGTATCAAATATGATAAGTACTTTATAATCAATATCTTACTGACCCCTGACCCCTGACCCCTTTTCAAAGAACTATTCTTTACTAATGAAAAATCTAAATTTGATGAAAAATCAAAAAATATCTATACTCGGAACAGGTTGGCTTGGTCTGCCTTTAGCTCAATATTTACAAGAAAAAGGCTATCAAGTGAAAGGTTCTACAACTTCTTCACACAAAATTCAGCAGCTTAGAGACCTTGATATTCAGCCTTATCTTATTCGAATTGATGAAAATGGGATAGGTGAGAACAATGAAAGCTTTTTCGATGCAGATGTTTTAATCATAACTGTTCCGCCTGCTAGAAACATCAATCGTTTTTTGATGATTATTCAAACGGCGGTTTCTTTTATTAAAAAATATCAAATTCGAAATATAATTTATACTAGCTCAACAGGTGTTTATGGGAATGTTTCAGGACTTGTTGATGAGACATTTCCATTACAACCGCTGCGAGTTTCTTCGGAGGCAATCGTAAAAGCAGAGCAAGTTTTGCAGGATTTAACGGCTAATTTAACGATTTTACGACTAGGAGGTTTGGCTGGTGGTGATCGAAAAGCAGGACGTTTTTTAGCAGGTAGACAAGATGTGAAACAAGGAAATGCGCCTATCAATATGCTGCATCAAGTGGATGGTGTGCGTGTAATTGGAGCAATTATAATGGGCGATCATTGGAATAAAATTTATAATGTTTGTGCAGGTCTTCATCCATCAAGGCATGATTTTTATACAGCACAAGCTAAAAAACAAAGCTTGCAACCTCCTAGCTTTGCTCCAGATCAGAAAGGAATATCGAATTATAAAACAATTGATAACTCAAAATTAAAACAAGATTTGAATTATACCTTTTTATTTAATGATCCGATGATGTTTTAATTTGTTGTAAAATAATGTAAATATAAGTTATTGATAATCAGATTAATTATGCTTGTCGGGTATCCGTCTTTTTTATATTGTATTTAGTAGTTAATATGAAATTGTTTTGTTGTTTTCTGTTTTTTATTCTATTTTTGGTTTTGTTGTTTTAAGTCAAAATTCTATTCATTTAATATATTTTATTCATTTAATATATTTTATTCATTTATTAGCGCAATCAAAATTATATAGCCAGTTTATTATTATTATTTGGATAGGCTGGTTATCTTTTTTCTATTGTATTTTTTAATCTACTAAATATATTTTTATGAAAAACTTATTAAAACGTAGTCAATTAAATATGGCTTTTTGCCTATATTTAGGAATGATATTTAGTTATTCTTTGACTGCTCAAAATGCTTTTATGCCAGAAGACTACTATCCAAATGAAAAACCAAGTCAGGAAAGACAATTTTATCCCAATCAAGGACAATTATTAAATACTGCTGGAGACATAGAGGAAAACGTCTTATATTATAATGTAAGTGGGACGGCTAGGCTTTTTCTTATGGAAGAGGCAGTTGCTTTCACTTCTATTCTTCCTGCCAAGCAAGGAGATCCAGATACTTTGCTTCGTGTGGATATGAAACCCTATAAGTTGGAATCCAATGCACATTTAGAGGCTTACTATCCTTCTTCGGATCACCTTAATTTTTATTTTCCTCATTGTTCATTAGGCATTACTAATATACATGGCTATGATAGGATGGTCTATGAAAACTATTTTGAAGGGATTGATTTACACATTACGAGTAATAAATTGGGAGGAAAAATGTTTTTTGTTGTTCATCCAGAAGCGGATGTTAGTTAATTAGAATTAGAATTTGAAGGACAAAACCAATTAACAATAACCAATAATAATCTTAGAATGTATATTGGTCAAGATTATTTGGAGATTCCTCAAGCTATTGCTTATCAATGTGATCCATCTGGGGGAATCATTGGAAATAGTCGGTTGCCTGGGTTTTTAACCTTTTCAAATAGTATAGTACAATTTAATATAGGTAGTTATAATCCCTCAGAGTATTTGATATTAGAATTGGCTTACCCTAGTACGCCTACTGGACCTAATTTTAGCAATAATTTAGGATGGGCTACTTATTATGGTGGGAATAGTGCGGATATACCTTCTGATGTAGAAACAGATACAGAAAATAATATCTATGTAGTTGGAGAAACATCTAGTCCAAATTTTCCACATACTGTTTCTCTTGTCACTTCGCCTTTTGGTGTTTATAGCGGGTTTTTAATCAAGTTTGATAATAGTACTTATCGGAAATGGGCAACATTTTTTGGTGGAAATAGAAGTGATTTTGGTTATAAATTAGCTGTTACAGATAGTCACGTCATTACAGCAGGAACTAGCCGATCTACTAATGCACCTATATTAAATTCAGGAACTGGATATTATGCTACG
>CAKZLL010000453.1 GCA_937125475.1 uncultured Saprospiraceae bacterium
GTTTGACCACCGTTTTCGGTATAACCAAATTGCCCACCCGATCCAGCAAACCAAACCGTTTGGCTATCAATTGCCGCGATTCCTCTGATACTGCTATTGATTGGAAAATTAGTAATTTCAGGCGAAATTAAACTCGGCAGTTTCTGATCATCCTCTTGGCAAGCCATAAATATTGTTATAAAAAATAAGAATAGGATATTTTTATAATTAGTCATATTATTTGTATTCTAAAATCGTTTAGCTCTTGAATTTCAACAAGATAACGAGTTTTTTTAATATGAATAATCTTCTGTATTCAAAACTTCACAAAATCCATGTTCATCATCAAAAAATAGCCGTTCCCCACAAAAAATAGCCACAATAACTAAAATTACGTACCTTCGATTTCAAAGAAATTGTAAAAAAGAAAGCATGAAAATTATATTAAAAAGACTAGAAAATTATATACTTAATAGCACAACTTGGCTCTTTGCTTCTGTCATTGCATTGATGACAATTTTGATGATACAAGAATCAATTACTCAAAATTGGAGTGTGTATTTTAGTTTCTTATTCGCTTTTACAGTACTTTCTTTACCCGTTTTGGTATTTAGCATTTTAAGAACTTGGTTAGAAACTCACGTCAATTCATTGTTGTTCAAGCTCATTTGGAGTGGTTGTTTTATTGGTTTTCCTATTTTAATACATTTAACAAAAGCTTACTCGTTTTTTCACTTTATTTTCCAACAGCATCGAGGCATGACAGATATTTCTGTTGGCATGATGGCGGTTTATTCCGTTTTATCCATTCTTTTATTATTGACGGAAGTCGTTATTTTATCTAATCATTACCTACTTGAACGCAGCAATTTAAAGCAATGGATCAAAAAAATTAGTTTAGAAAAGACCATTTTAATCTCGATTTTCGTCTTTTCTATGTTTGTCGTCGGATCAATATATAGCCTGCAAACTGGCGGAAAAAGCCCTTGGCAAAACCTTCCTAATTATATCAATTACAGTTTTCAGTTTTTTATAATGTTGGCGTTGTACTATTGCTTTTACTGGGTCAATCATTACATTTTGATCAATCGAATTTTAAAAGAAAAGGGTATTTTTTATTATGCATTTGCCTTTATAGGTGTGTTGTTTTTCTTTTATCCAGTTATTTCACAATTGATTTATTACCTTCCGATTGTTGATCATTGGAAAATCCATCCTGTTAATGGTAATCATGTTTTTATAGGTATTAATTTGATAACTCCAATGATTGGTATGCTATTGAGTATTCCTTTTATCTTAGCATTTCAATGGTTTAAGCAACGTAGTGCGATTGCCATTTTAGAAAAAGAAAAATCAGCAACAGAACTCAATTTACTCAAACAACAAATCAATCCGCATTTCTTTTTCAATACACTCAATAATCTATACGCGCTTAGTCTTCGTCAAGATAAACAAACTCCAGAAGTCATTCTACAACTATCTGATTTAATGCGTTATGTGATTTATAAAGGGAAAGAGTCTCGCGTTACTTTGGCAGAAGATGTGGCTTATATTGAGGATTATATCGAATTACAACAAATTCGTTTGCATAAAAACTTAGATCTAAAATTTGTAAAAGACATTCAAGATCCTAATATCTTAATTCCACCATTACTATTTATTATTTTGGTAGAAAATGCCTTCAAACATGGAATTGAGCCTGCGGAAAAAGACTGTTTCTTGCATGTTTATTTAAAAAGTGATGATGAAGGTTGGTTATTCACTTGTGAAAATTCTTATGAAATAGAAGACACAATTAAAGAAAATGGTATTGGTTTAGACAATTTAAAAAGGCGATTAGAATTACATTATGGTCCAAATTTTGAAATAATTATTGATAAAAAAGCGGATTCATTCCGAATCACGATTCAAGTTAGTCATCAATAAAATGTCACCTTAATCTACATTAAAGAAATCTTTATCCATATCATCAACATGCCTAGTTCTAGCAAACTGCCCTAAATAACTAAAACTAACTTCCATACTTCCCCCCGTTGCCCCCATTAATTTTGAAATGGTAAAATCATAACTCACTGCTAATTGAATAGATTTATATCTGCCGCCTATACTTGGAATAATCGCATCATTCACCCGCCAGTGCACACCCAAAAAAGCTTGTGTTTCTTCATTAAATGTTCTATTTAATGTTGTACCAAAATTAAACTGCCTTGCTCCTCCTTGTGATAAGATTAGAAAAGAAGGTAATAATTGCATCTTCGGATGAAACCTCCAAATAGCATCTCCATGTGTCACAACTGTTGCAGGAGTTACGCTGACCTCGATGAGTTCTTCTTGAAGTCCTCCAACATGTAAATATGCCGCGCCCATTTTAAATTCAAATTTGGGTGTCAGATAAGAAGTCCAATTTAACCCCAATCGAATATCTGTTGAAGAAGTTACAGGTTTAGTAATCACTTCATTCACTCCACCGAAAAGCCCACTTTCAAATTTTAAATTATTAACATTATACCTGTTTTGATACCAACCTGCTTGAAAACCAACTGATAAATAATATTTCAAGTCTTTATCAATACTCAAATGATACGCCATAGAACCTAACACATTCGTTCCCTTCAATTTCCCATCCATACTTTCTTCTGCAGTTGCCATAAAACCAAAGCCAATCGTATTATCGGTGGCACTAAATCGATTCATATCTCCAGTAAACGAATAGTTTTTAAATCCTCCATCAATCGACATCCATTGTTGACGCGACATAAGAGAAAGGCGGTAAGCACCAGCCAAATGTCCTGTCAGAGCTGGATTATATAAAAAAGTAGCATTGTTGTGTTGTGAGAAAGTAAAATCTTGCGCTCCTGAATAGCTAAAAGAAAATAGTAATAGTATTAATAATATTTTATCTAATTTAAAGTATTGTAGCATAATTTTTATAGTCTTTGTTTGTGATCTTCTCCATTTAATACGTGTATTAAATGGTTTTTGATGCAAAAAAGTGCCTACCGAAGGAGGAGTTATTGTGACATACTTTTATGACCATAACAATAAAGAAAACTATAAAAACAACAATAAAAAAAACAAATACTTCATACAAATAGTACATTAAAACCTTTAAAACAAATATTCATTTAAAATATGGTTAAATCGACTTAATCAAAACAAAAACTAAAACAATATTATGTGACTATATTTATTTAATTTTTATTGAGCGCAACGGGGATATTTGTGCAAACTTTTATTGTACCAGGGGAACAAACCTGTCCTGCTGTCGTTGTTCCACCCCAAGTTCCCATCAAACAAAGAGTAGATTTATCCCAAGCGAATTTCAATTTACCATTAATGAGGCAAATATTAGTATTTGTTGCGGTATTCGCTTCTTGCTCAACAATCTCTAATTCTTTAAAAATTAATGTTTTTCCATCGAAAGTACCTTCCAATTTTTTTCGAGCGTATAATACTCGTTTTTTACCTTGAAATAATTCTACTTTTGAAAATCCTGTAACTTTTGTTCCTTTCTGTTTAAAAACAAAAGAAAAATAATATTGATCAGAAAGTCCTCCTTCATCTTGAGAAATCACTCCATTCCATTCACCAGAAATGTCTTGCGCTTCCAGTTGATGCCCAAAAAGGAATAAACTAAATGAGAAAATAATTAATTTAATAGTAGTATTCATAAGTCTTGTTTTTTTGTTTTAAAGAACAAATCAACTGATTATTTCAGTCGTAAAAAGTCTTTAAAGATATAATATTTGTTCAGAATATACTATTTCTAACAGCCCTATATATAACAAAAGCCGTTTGATAATAAGTTATCAAAACGGCTTTTATTCTCTAAACTATTCACTAAAAATGTGATAATTGATTATTAAGATTAGAGTCAAAACAGTAATTTCCATACTAATATCCTAAGGATCAGTTTTCTTAATTATTGCTTTTTCTGCTAAAACTTCTTTTTCTGCGTTATAAGCAATTTCACTTAACTCTGTCTTATAATCTTTTATCATTTCTTTAAATGCCTCTAAATGTTGATCTGACATTGGCTCTGGTGCAGGCAAGTTTTCTTTGCGATGATCAACCTGTTTTCCATTTTTCCAAAATCGGAAACAGACATGAGGACCAGTTGCTAAACCAGTAGATCCAACATATCCAATCACATCTCCTTGTTTCACTTTCATGCCTTTACGAGCAGTAGGAGCAATTTTATTCATATGCAAATATTGCGAAGAATAAGTTTCATCATGTTTAATTTTAACAAAATTACCATTCCCTCTAGTACGTCCTGAACGCGATACCGTTCCATGTGCTACGGCATAAATCGGCGTACCTCGTGGTGCGGCATAATCCGTTCCTAAGTGTGCTTTAACTCTTCTTAATACAGGATGAAAACGACGTAAATTGAAAGGAGAAGAAATTCGAGTATATTTAACAGGTGCTTTCAGAAATGCTTTTTTCATTGGGCGACCAGTTTCATCAAAATAGCCTT
This sequence comes from uncultured Saprospiraceae bacterium, assembly GCA_937125475.1. Lineage (GTDB taxonomy): Bacteria > Bacteroidota > Bacteroidia > Chitinophagales > Saprospiraceae > CAKZLL01. Next base: position 4,460 of record CAKZLL010000453.1, read on the forward strand.
CATGCGCATCATCTTGAAAATAATAAGCGGAATGTTCTTTATTTCTGTGTTCAAAATACGCGACTCTTAATTGTCCTATTCCGACAGGTTTTCCTTCTATATATAATTCATCATAAATTAATTTAAACTTATCGTTGTCCTTAATATGATGGAAATCAATAGAATAACCTAGTGCATCTTCCATCTTTACTGCTAATTCATAATTTAATTTATTATCAACCATCGCATTCCAAAGATTAGAATAAATTACCCCCGAAGAAGATTTAGACATGGTATCGACTCGATGTTCGATCATATGAGCTGCAGTTTCATTTTGTAAATCATAAACTACATAGCGAAAAGCACTTGGTTCATAAACGATATATTGAGCAGGCTGGCTTTTATCCTTTGGTCCTAAAACCATATATTCTTTTCCGACACGCATTTTACGAACATCAAAAACATCCTTTGCTTTTTTAACGACTTTATCAACTGTTGAATAAGGTACATTATACCTCATCAAAACATCCGAAAGAAATTCATTTTTCTTAAAAATACCTTCTTCTACTCGATAATCATTTAAAACAAAACCATATTTAACAGTCGGTGGTGTATAGTCGAATTCAATATCGAAAAAATTCACCCCATTTTCTTCTATATTTGAGACAGAAGCAGTAGAATATTTAGCTATTTTTGGAATAAACAAACATCCTCGGTTTGCTGCTATTGTATCTATTCTGCTACTATCTACCAAATTTTTATTTACCCTTATGTTCACTTGTTTGATTTTTTAACTCTCTTAACAATTTATAAGCAAATATACTTATATCTTATTCACTTACAATAGTTTAAATGTTAAAGTCTCGCTTATTATTGTCATTTTTAAAATATTTAACTATTTATTTATTTACAAAAACCAATAGCGTGACAGAGTAGAAAGTAAAGGTTTTGTAATAAAAAAAAGAATATTTTAAAAATTATAATTTGAAAAGAATTGTAGGTAAAGGCATTGTAATATAGCTGATTAGTTTATTACCACTTTTTTAATAATATCTTCACCTAAACTTTCATTAAGATTTTTCTTAATTTTTTCTTTACCATATGATAACTCTTGACGTAACGCGGAGGCATTGATATAGATAAATAGAGTGTCCTTGCGTATATAAACTTTTTGCGTATATCCTTCAATTGTTGGCCCCATCATTTTAGCCCAAGCTTGTGCGACTCTTGTTTGATTGAAGCGAGATTTATGTCGATAAGTTTTCAGCCATTGTTCTAAGACTTCTTGTAAAGGCTGATCATTCGTTTTTTTTATTTTATTTATCATATAGGTATTACTAAAGTTGTGTTTTTCATAAATTATAAAGATACCAATTTAAGCATTATCAATTATCTGTCCTCTATTAACAATAAACTTTTTGTAATCTACATCAAAAAGCTGAATAATTTTTTCTATTCGATTTTCGTCTGTATCTGTAATAAATACTTGACCAAAATCCTCTTGGACGAGCAAAGTTAACAATTGTTTTACTCTATCATTATCTAATTTATCAAAAATATCATCCAATAACAAGATAGGCGGAACAATCTTTTTTTGATACAATAAATCGTATTGCGCTAATTTCAGCGCAAGCACATAAGATTTTAATTGACCTTGTGAAGCAAATTTTTTAACTGGAAATGTATTAATTCTAAAATCCCAATCATCTTTATGTATTCCTTGCGTCGTGCGTTGTAGTATTTTGTCCTTTTCTCTTGTTTCTTGCAATAATGTTTCCAATTTATGTTCTAATAATTTGGACTTATAAACTAAACTTACTTTTTCTTGATCGTTTGATATTTTGCGATAAGCTGTTTCAAAAATTGGTGTAAAAATAGCCGCAAACGCTTTTCTTTTCATTGAGATATACTCCGCGGGTGCTAATAACTGTTGATCATAAATGCCCAATAATGATTCATCTAGGTATCTAGTTGATTTCAAATAAGCATTGCGCTGCGCTAAAACCTTATTATAAATCAATAAGTTTTTAAGATACTTCGCGTCCGATTGACTAATCGTTGAATCCCAAAACCTTCGACGCTCCTCACTGCCTTCCATTGCTAATTGCGTATCGTTAGGCGCAATAATCACAACAGGTAACAAACCAATATGTTCAGAAATTCGCTTATATGGCACTTTATTTCGCTCTATGATTTTCGATTTTCCCCCTATGATTTTTGCTACAATATTTTCGCGTTTTTCTTCTCTTTTAAAAATACCATCCAACCTAAAAAACGCTTCGCCATGTCGCACCAAAATTCGATCGCTCGACCGCATCACACCACTTTTACACATACATAAATAATGTATCGAATCGAGCAAATTGGTTTTGCCCATGCCATTTTTACCTACAAAACAGTTGAGCTTAGGAGATAACTCTAGAGCCTGTGCGTCGTAATTTTTAAAATTAAGAAGTTTTAGCGATTCTAAATACATTAGTATAAGGACTGTTTTAGTGATGATTTTATTATCAATAAATGTGTATTAGCTCAAAGACTTGTGCTAATACACATTTGAATTAAAGAAAGCTACAAAGCTACGGAACAGCACTGAAATAATCATTGATCTAGTCTTTTTTAATAAAAAACTTAGGCTCTTTGACAATTTTTGCCCTTCTTGTCCAATACATCATGCCCCATTGGATGTCAGAAAATATTAATTCTGACAAAAATTGTCAAAGAACCAAACTTTAAATATTGAACAATAAAGCTGGTGATTATCAAAAAAGAAAAAGGAAGTTTCAAGATACAAGGAAAACTAAAAGAACACAAGATCCCGAATAAAATTACGTATAAAATTGATTTTTAAAATAATAAAACTATATTTGCGTTATTGTACTTACTAATTATTTCTTTTAGAAATAACAAAAGAAGATAAAATGAACAGAAATACAAGAATAATTTTATTACCAGGGTTTGGAGAAGATAAACGCATTTTTAGAAATATTATGCCGCATTTATCCGAATACAATACCTTAATAGTTGATTATCAACAATATCTGTCAGATTATTCTCCTCGTAGTATTCGATTAGAAAAATTTGTAAGGAAATTGATTTTGATTTATAAAATCACAACAGATGATATTTTGATTGGTCATTCTATGGGTGGTTATTTAGCGCATCACATTCGACAAAGAGTAGGTTGTTCGATCTGTTTACACAGTTCTTTTGTTCATCCTGATAAAATAAAATTATTAGTCAAAAATCTTCCTATCGTAAAATGGACAGTCAAAAATGGACTTTTCCAGTCGGAATTATTTAAATCGCTTTCTCATTGGAAATACAAGAGCAAACCATCACTTCAAGAAATTAATCATGTAAGTGATCTGTTAGAAGACATGGGAGCAGTCAATGTTTTAAAATTAGTTTTGCTATTTTATAAACGCAAACGCCGTTTTATGAACTGGCTTCGTTCTCAACCAGATTATCAACTAGCGCCTAATTTGATTATTCATCCAGAACGAGATAACATTGTCGCAAATCCTGATGAAAATCATATGGTAGTCAGTGGAGATCATTTTTCTATTGCCACGCATCCATTAGAAACTGTTCAATTACTAAAAGATTGGCTCAATCAAGAATTAGGAACTTCCAAAACGCATCAAATTAAACCGCTTTCCACTGTATTGAAAAAAGCCGTTTAATAAAAACAAAAATTTAGGTGTGATGCAAGTTAAAATCACATAAAACCTCACACCTAAATTTTCATTTTAATCCAATCGTTGAAAACTATAAACATCAACACCTCCTTTTCCTCCTTTTCTATCTGAACTGATGAAACCAAAATTATCATCTTTATTAATAAAAATATTGTAATCATTCCATCTCGAATTAATTGGCGCACCAAAACGCTCTGGTTTCACCCACGTTTTTTGTTTACTCAAACTAGTCCAAAGAATATCAAAACCACCCATTCCACCATGACCATTCGATGAAAAATAAAACTTTCCTGTCGCATAATGAATAAAAGGAAAAACCTCATCTCCTTTTGTATTGATCATTGCACCAAGATTTTTAGGTGCAGACCAATCCCCGTCTTCATAAGAGACATAATACAAATCCATTCCACCAAAACCTCCTGGCATATCCGATGAAAAATAAATCCGTTGACCATCCTCAGAAAAAGCTGGATGAGTTAAAGTATATTCGTCCATATTATAATCAAATGGCAAATGATACCCCCATGCACTGCGCTGTTTTTGAGCCGTAAATAACTTAAAAGGAATTAAGTTAGGATGGTTTTTTCCACATTCTTTACGATCGTATTTCATGTAAATTGCTTGCTGTTCATCGTAAGAAACACTTAAACTAGTTGCACGCGAAGCAGCAGAAAGGGCACGATATTTTCTTGCTTTTTTAGCTAAGGTATAGGTATTTTCTAATCCAGATGTTAATTTCACCTGTATAAAATCAAGGCTAAACGGCTCATAAACAGGGACATACCAATTATAAACTTTTCCTGTTTTGCCTTGCGAAAAAACCAATGAACCATTAGGTAATATAACAGGACTAAAATCATCCTTTTTAGAATTAAAAGAAATATTTTCTAATTGAAATGCATCTAAAAAATCTTCATTATACTTTTCAATTGTATCAATTAAGCAGGATTTCATATAAGCTTCTCCCCGTCGATCATTAGAATCCAGCTCCATAAATAACTTAAACCAATCCATCGCAATTTCATGTTTTCCATTGGTTTGTAATGCTTGTGCATAATATAAAACATCATCAGCATTAGGTTTTTGAGCATCCAAAACCAATTTTCCATACGACCATTCTACATCATGCCATTGATCCAATAACCGATAACATTCGGCAATACTTTTCATTGTATTTTTGTTATTCGGGCGTTTTTTGAGTACTTTTTTATACAAATAAACAGCCGTTTCGTATAAGTGTTTTTTATAAGCTCGATTAGCGTATTCCATTTTGGAACTTTGACCGACAGACAGAATAGGAATTGTTAATAGTAGTATTGTAATTATTCTTTTCATCTTGGTAGTGTTTGTTTGTGAATGTGCTCTTTCACTACTTTTATTAGTGTTCATAGAAAACAAAATTAGGCTAATCTTTATTACTCAACAATAATAACGATCTAATTATATTAATTTTTTACATTTTTACCTTTTAGAGTAAAATAGTGTCCTTTTTAGATAATTTTTCTTTGAAAAAATGTGCCTGTTTTGTTTAGTATGCTTAAAAGCAACCTATATAAAGGTTGTAAAAAATAGATAAGGGAACGGAGAAGGAGGTTAAGCACTTGGCTTTTATACTTGCTAAATCAAAAATTAATCCATTCTTACAGTATTCGAAATGTTTTATTAAGAACTTGTTTGGACTTAATTACAAGCACAAGAAAACCAAACCTTTTGAAATTCAGTCAATTCTGCAATGTATTTTTCAATATTTTCATAGCCTTCAATATGCTCTTTATTATTGGTCAATTGAGGTGTTTCATTTGTATTTTCAACAAATTGATGGCTCATCACCAATTCTTCCAAAGTAGATTTCCATAGCTGGACTTGACTATTGTAGGTCGGATAAGTTATTGTTATCATTTGATTTATCTTTACTATTAATAACGATTTTTTTCTACTTTTGTTGATACATTTAAATTTGCATAAAAGTATAAAAAATGCCTACTAAAAGAGCTATTGATCGCTTATTAATTTGGACGCAGCAACGTATTAAGGCTAAACATCTCATGGAAGAGCGGCTTACAAAACTGCTCCATAATTTCCCTTATTCGATTAATTTTAAAATTATAAAAATAGCTGGAACAAATGGAAAAGGTTCAGTTAGTGCGATGCTTTCTTCTTGTTTAACTTCTGATAATCAATCTGTTGGAATGTTCACTTCACCTCACTTAGTGAATGTAACAGAGCGTTTCAGAGTGAATGATCAGGAAATTAATGAAGCTGAATTAGAAATATTAGCTACGGAAGTAGAAGCATGGCTTTTCGATTTTGTCCAAATTCATGGAACGCAATTTACGCCCACTTTTTTTGATGTATTAATCTTAATTGCCATTGCCTTTTTTGAAAAAAATAAAGTTGCTATTGCGATTTTTGAGGCAGGTGTTGGAGGCTCTAATGATGCGACTAGTTACCTACCTGATACAGTTTCAGCAATTACTTCTATTGGTTTAGATCATGTCGCACAATTGGGAAATACCCTCGAAAGTGTGGCAAAAGATAAAGCTGGTATTGCTCAATCTAACTCAACCCTCATCCTTTCAAGCTCTATAAATGATCCACTAAAAGAAGTGATTAAAAAGGAAATTATTTCTAAAAACATCACTTTAGTTTCTACTAAAAATCGACGTGTTTCTTCTAGTTTCTCTCTTGAGGAACCAGGTTTTTCTTATTTAATTGATCAAAAAACCATTCAACTACAGCCCAGCCTTAAAGGACATTTTCAGCTTCGAAACCTTGATTTAGTGATTGAGATTTGGCGTTTTTTATTATCTAAAAAAATAGTCCATCGCCTTGAATCATTACAGGCAGTTCGAGCGACAAAATGGAATGCTCGGTTTGAAATTATTAAAAAAAATCCAACATGGATATTTGACGCAGCGCACAATGAACACGCACTAAAAGCACTTATTATTTCACTAGATCAAATGTCTAATATTGAAGATCGAGTTTTGATTTTAGGCATTTCAAAAGAAAAAGATGCTAAAAAAATGTTGCCAATAGCTCGTCAAATTAGCAAAACCGTATTTTTAGTTGATGATTTTTACAAATCAACTAATAATGAAGTATTAATTAATTTAGCCTCGAATATTGATTTTGAACAATTAGAAAGTACTAAAATTTTGAAGGTGATTAATGAAGTTAGTCAAGTTTTTTCTAAAAAAATAATTGTTGTTACAGGTTCTATTTTTATGATTGGACAAGCAAGAAATCAACTATTAAATGAGTAGAATATGTTTCGTATTTTTGACTTAATCGACCAAACTCCCATTTTTGAACCAACAGGAAAAGTAGAAAAACAATTACAGCAATTTGAAAAACATTATCAAATTTCCTTGCCTTCGATTATACGAAATTGGTTTCATATTAAGAATTTGAGAACCATTATTTCGCCTTATGTCAATTCGATGGTTTTGCCAAATGAACTTGGACAGTTATCGCCTGTTTCTATCTTTAATTCATCAAAAACGGATGATAAAAATATCGAATATTTTCGTCAAGAATATAAATCGCGACGACTTTTGAAGCTATTTCGAATTGGAGATAATGATATTTTTATTCATATAAATGACAAGCAAAACCCCGATGTTTATTTTGGACAACCTTCCTATTATAATGGACAATTCGTTTTTTATCAATCTGAGCATTCGTTTTTAGATTATATGTATTTGAATGTTTGGGATAAAGTTATTGCAGGTTCGGTCAAACCGAAGCCTTTCAGAAAAGGTTGGCGATTTGAAATTCGAGGTAAAGCATTAAATTTAGCTACTTTTGAAAAGTACTTTCCTAATCAACTACCACCAACACTACATATATATTATGGTCGAAAATTTTATCGTTTTCAAAAAGATGATCAGCAATTTGCATGGATATTTGATGATGGTGAAACTTCCTATTATTATTTTTATGCACACGAAGAACAAGATCTAATTGAATTACTTACCTTTCTTAAAAATCATTCAACCTTTACAACAAAAGTCCTGCATTTTAGAAGAGGACATAGAAGTAAACATAGTGAAAAAGATCATGTCTGTGATAAAACTTGGCAAATTGTCCATAATTTATTTGATACAAAACAATCGAATGATCAATAAAAAACAGGCTTAAAAATAATTATAAAAATTAATCTGTGGTTCTTTGTCATTTTTCCACAAAATGTTGACACTTTATTATTAAATAATGAATATTAACATTTATATTTGTTCTCTTACAGGAGTCTGTAATTCGTTTAATGGCTGAATAAATTAATAATTAGGTTATCTTAATATTAATGTTTAGTCTAATTATTAAAAAAAAGAAATATCTATGAAGTTCAGTGTATCCTCTAGCGATTTATTGAAACAATTACAAATAGTCAGTGGTGCGATAGGTTCAAATCCTGTTTTGCCGATCTTAGAAGATTTCTTATTTACCATTGAAGGTAATCAACTAAATATAGCCGCTACCGACCTTGAAACGTCGATTACTACGGCAGTAGAAGTACAATCAAGTGGTAATACGAGCATTGCTATTCCTGCAAAAATTTTGATGGATACGCTAAAAGCTTTGCCTCAACAGCCGATTACTTTTAGTATCAATGAAGATAATTTTGCTATAAAAATTACTTCGGCTTATGGTCAGTATAAATTAGCTGGTGAAAATGGTAGTGATTTTCCTCAAATCCCTACAGCAGACGACGTACACACAATTGTTGTACCCGCTCCTGTTTTGGCGCAAGCCATCAACAAAACACTTTTTGCTACAAGTAATGACGAATTGAGACCAGCAATGACTGGCGTGTATTTTCAAGTAGCCAATAATACATTGACTTGTGTTGCAACTGATGCGCACAAATTGGTTCGTTTTGCTTATGATGATATTGCAGATACACCAGATGCGACTTTTATTGTACCTAAAAAAGCATTAAACTTGCTTAAAGGTGCTTTGCCTCCAGGCGATGAAGTGACGATTTCTTACAATCGTTCCAATGCATTTTTCACTTTTGGTGATGTCAATATGGTTTGCCGTTTGATTGATGCGCGTTATCCAGATTACAATGCAGTTATTCCTGCGGATAATCCAAATACAATGACCGTTAATCGTTCTGATTTTCAGAGTTCGATGAAACGAATTGCGATTTATGCCAATAAAACAACCAATCAAGTCATTTTAAAAATCACTGAAAATAGCTTAACTGTTTCAGCGCAAGATTTGGATTTCTCCAATGAAGCAACTGAGCAATTAATGTGTACTTACGAAGGTGATCCGCTAACAATTGGCTTCAATGCTAAGTTTTTGATAGAAATGTTGAATGTTTTGGAAACCGACGAAGTGAAAATGGAATTATCAACTGCTACTCGTGCAGGTATTCTTTTGCCTTCTGAAAATAATGAAAGTGAAGAAATTTTAATGTTGGTTATGCCTGTTATGTTGAGTAATTAATACTTGAATAACAATTAAAAACAAAACGCCATCAATGATCATTTTCATTGATGGCGTTTTCGATTTTAATAAAAGGAAGACACCAAACAGTTGATTGTCTGATGCCTTGATAGTTATTATTAATTAATCTTAGGAACGGAAGTTAAATTACATTTTCAAAGTGATAACATTCCGATATTCAGGGTGTTTTTAATTTTAATTTCTTCTTTTAATTTTTATTAATCCCTTAGTCTTTTCTCCTTTTACTTTTCTCTTTAAATTTTGCATTTGAAGCTATACTCCAAGCAAAGTCAATAGCCACAGTATTAACGAAATATTTATCATTAAGTCCCACATAAACATCTGCAACATAACGTTGCCCTGTTCGTTTCGGCGTAGGAGGATTTTTATAATAACGAGCTTGTCCATGACAACTCATACAGTTAGTTTGCATTCCCCAATCATTCTGCTTACCACCAATAGTAGTAGAATAATTATTTTCTGTAAAATAAGGATAACCTCCACTACCTTTAACTCTTGGTTTTATACTAGGAACAGTATCTTTAAAAACGGCTTGATTAAAACCTGCTTCCAAATAAGGATTATAAGCATAGATTGATTGAGTACTAGCAAAAGTCGGATCAGTTACTTGGCTTCTATAATAAGGTTGTGCTGGAGAAACCATACTATAAGCTACTGACATAGCATAGTTATTCGCTCCGCCTTCTAAATCCGCTCCACCTCTGAAACTTGCGATTCTTTCCGAACTTGGTTCATGTGGTTTATCTGGATTTAGTGACCACCAGAAAGTTTGCCAAGTCCATCTTTTAATTTCTCTTGATGTAACATGTATTGCTAATAAAACAGCATAATCGCCTGCATTTACAGCTCCGTTACTTTCACTCATTATATTATTATAACCAGCAGCTTGCACACTATCAAGTTTAAAATATATAAATTCCTCTATATTAAATATATTATTACCTCTATCAGTCGGCTGAGTTAAAGATATTTTAATTGGAATATTAGGAGAAGCTGTTTTATTAGAATTATTTTCTTCTCCTTGCCAAGCATCAATTTCATGCATATCACCCGCAACATTCAATACTTCAAAAACAGGCTTTAAGGTAATTGCGCCAGCAGGAAAATCAGGAGTACGACCAATACCTCCTGGTTTGTAATAGCTATCTAAAGTTTCTTTATAAAATAACTTATTATCATAAGCAAACTGCGCAGCATAAGGATTGTATTTCACAAAAGCTGTTACATCGGTCTCAGGTTGATTTCCGTGAAATTGATTAGGTTCTCCCAACAAACCTGTATGTTTCCTAGCATGATCTTTTAGTGTTGTATTTGGATTTTCTTGTTGTGCATCCAAAGCATTAATAACATCCTGTGGCGTATACCAAGTTTCAAATGTTCTTAATTTTTGTCCATTATCTTCTTCATCTGTAATATGGGTTAAACCACTCCAAATCGCCCAACCATGTTTGATAATATCTTCATTAGTCTCTAAATTTTTGCCATCTATGGTAGAATTAGCAACCCAACTATTAATAATATTAGAATCCGTCGGGAATGCAGTTCCAAAAGGTAATGTAGATGAAATTTCAACTGCATGAAAATCGGAAGTTCCAGCAGCATCAGTAGTTTTTTCACCAGGATCACATTGCACTAAAAATAGTGTTACTAACATGATCGTACTCATGAGTAATAAAGCTTTTTTCATAATTTGAATCTTTAATTTTGTTTTGTATAAATTGATAAAAAATCTTATAATAAATTATTTTTTAACTAAGTAAATACTAGCTGTCACACCTGCTGGATGAATAGGTCCTGTGTGATTAGGATCATTTGAACCATAATGATCAACCGTTCGAATCACACCACCAACTAAAGTACTTTTTTGATCTACACTCTTCGGGCTTCCATTTTCGCCCGTCCAAATTGGAACAACATAACCGACATAATCGTAAATCCAGCCTTCAGTTTTGCCTATTCCTTTTCCCGTTAATCGGAATTCTTCGGGATTTAAGAAATGACCTGTCATGATCAACTTCCCATATTCTCCCATATCCAAATCGCCTGTAATTGTATTTTGTTTTGTGCCGACCAAATTCATAGTAGCAGCAGCGAACTCTAAGGAATCAAATGAAGCTTATACATCTGTACTATTAATTAATGCTCTATATACCCATTCACCTGTGACGCTAGTTGCATCCAATGTTAATTTAGGCTGAACAGCTAAAGTATCTCTAACGAAGTAGGTACTAGCCGTCACTCCTGCTGGATGAACAGCTCCAGTATGTTTAGGATCTGTTGAAGCATAATGCGATACCGTTCGAATCACACCACCAACTAAAGTATCTAGTTGATCAACTCCTTTTGGACTACCATTTTCGCCCGTCCATTCAGGAACAATATAACCGACATAATCATAAACCCAGCCTTCTGTTATTCCTTCTCCTTTTCCTGTTAATCGAAATTTTTCTTCATTCAAGAAATGACCTGTTATGCTCAATTTCCCATATTCTCCCATATCTAAGCATCCTGTAATCGTATTTTGCTTCGTGCCAGTTAAGTCCATAATAGCAGCCGCAAATTCCAAATCATCAAATGAAGTCTCGAGAATCATATCGTTACTTAATGCTCTATATATCCATTTACCTGTGACACTAGTTGCATCTAAAGTCGTTTGTAAGGTGTCTTTTTTCATAATGTTTTATTTTATTTTATTTTTTAACTAAATAAATACTAGCCATCATGCTGTATAAACAGATCCTGTGTGATTAGGATCATTTGAACCATAATGATTAACCGTTCGGATCACACCGCCAACTAACTAAAGTATTTTTTGATTACACTCTTTGGATTATTATTTTTGCCTGTCTAAATTGGGACAACAGAACCGACATAATCATAAATCCAGCCTTCTATTTTTCTTATTCCTTTCATTATGTGATTTATTAAAAGTAAATAGTTTAAGTAATGCGACATAATTATTCAATTTTTAAAACACCTCGATTTTCATGTAAGCTATTGATAATCAAACCGTGTCGGTTTTGAAAACCGACACGGTTTCAAGAATAAATTTGTCTGACTACTTAAAAAAGGCCTATTGATTAAATTATTCCTATGATTTCTTAGACATCTTTCCTAATCGTTGTCCCATTAAGACATTAACAGAACTAAAAACCCCAGGTTGGAATAACAAAATATTCAAAGATCCTCCATAAGCAAAATGCCCTAACTCATCGCCTTTTTGAACGGGAACAGGAGCAGCTCCTTTAGGAACCATAGAAGAAGATTTATTAATAACAGATGGATGGAGCGCGCTAATCGTATTTAATCCAACTGGAATTAAAGCAACATAACCGTAATCTTTGGTTTTAAAAACAAAATAGGCGCGGTGAAAATCTTCAAAAATGCTAAAATCGGTCGTGCTTTCGCCAATATTAAAATTATTAAACCAATCTTCTCCGTCAATAATACCATTATAAATACCTGGGACTTCCATTGATTCTACAATCTTTCCTGTGACAGGCGAATGATATCGGTGGTAATTTCCAGGCATCAAGACACACGAAACAGCCGTACCGCCTTTAAAGCGTTTAGCATATTTGGATTTATTCAATAAATCTCTAACATTTAATTGCCTTGTTTTTACATTTATTTGTGTACTTAACGTTAAATCGGATTCGATGAAGTTGATTTCAGAATCTGCGGAAGCTGTTACAATACTATCATCTTTAGGTGCAGTGATAGGACGAGCATTAGCGGAAGGTTTGAGCGCTCTAGTAAAAAATTCATTAAAGGATTTAAAACCACCTTCGGGAACAATAAAATCTTCAATCTGCGTAGCAGGGTCTTTTAACCATTGATCTATATATTTCAAAGAAACAGGCGAGTCCATAAAATTACCCCGCATCTTAATAAACTTCACTGTCCAATTGAAAATTTCCTTAGAATAAGCAACCTCTCCCCTTCTACTTTTAAAGTTATTAAGAAAGAAATAAGCTTTTTCATTATTTTGATAAAAATAGGTAAGTGGGATAATTTTCCCTAACCCACCATTAGGTATAGGTAAAAAAGTGAACCAATTTTTAAAATAATTGATGAAATAATCGGAAGTTTTACCTACCCATGGATTTTTTTTCCCTGTATATAAGATGGGTTGAACATTAGCTATAGCGTCATTATAAGCCGCTTCTACAACTGGATTGCTGAAAATTTCTTTCAATTCATCAATCAGTTTTTCCATACCTTCTGTCAAAGGTATAGTACTTTTTTTCTTCTTTCTCATTAAATTTTAGTTTAGTATCATTGTGATTTCACCTCTAAGATAAGAATATTTTTCTTTATTATTTATTATGCAATTATTTATCTCTTATTACTTTATCTTCAAATTCGGCTTTTTATCACCCTTCTTTTTTAAAAAAATTACATTTTCTTTTATTTTTCTCTTTTTAAAATAATTAATCTAATTATGTCTACAATTTCTATATTAATTTATTTCTTTTTATTTTTACCTCACAAAACCAACAACACAATTAGATTAATTATGCTTGAAAAATATTTTCAATTTACTCGTTCAGAGCGTCAAGGAGTTTTTTTATTAATTATTTTTACTTTATTGTTCATTAATGTCCCTAAATTATATAGCTATTTCATTCCAAAACAAAAATCAATTAACAAACAACAAATAGCAGTCAATATAGCTAAGTGGGATAGTTTAAAGCCTAAGAAAAAAACCATTTCGGTTAAACTCGCTTCATTTAATCCTAATACTGCCACTAAAATGGAGCTGATGCAATTAGGGCTTTCCGAAAAAGTTGCTAATAATTTGATTAATTTTAGAAGTAAAGGAGCTAAGTTTTATAAAAAACAAGATTTCAAAAAAGTTTGGGGCGTAACTGACTCTACTTATCAAAAACTTGAGCCTTATATTACAGTATCAGTAGAAGAAGCGCAAAACAAAAGTTATCACAAAAAATACGCCCAACGAAAGGATAACTTGCCCACTCAAAAACAAAAAAAAGCGGCTCAACTTTTTGAATTTGACCCGAATATTGTTACTAAATCAGAATTACTCCTATTAGGGCTTTCTGAAAAAGCGGCTAATAATCTGATTAATTTCAGAAGCAAGGGGGCTAAGTTTTATAAAAAACAAGATTTCAAAAAAGTTTGGGGAGTTACAGACGCTGATTACCAACGTCTTAAGCCTTATATTATTACAAAAAAGGCATTCGCTAATAAAGACATTCCAAAATCTTATAATCAACCTCTTTCAAAAGTCAATATCAATACTGGAACAAGTGAAGATTTTCAAAAATTAAGAGGAATTGGCAAGAAAACCGCAGATCGAATTATCAAATTTAGGAATCTCCTCGGAGGATTTCATTCAATCGAACAAGTTGGCGAAACTTGGGGCTTGCCCAAAGAAACATTTTATAACCTAAAACCACAATTCATTCTCTCAAAAGCAAATAATTTTCAACAAATTAATATCAATACTGCTTCTGCTAATGACCTAAAAAAACATCCTTATATTAAATGGCGTGAAGCGAATACCATTATCGAATATCGAAAACAGCATGGGGATTTTAAATCGGTTAGTGATTTGCAAAATATTCAAAATATTGATGGAGAATTACTTGTTAGGATTGAACCTTATTTGACCATTAAATAAAAAATAAAACGGGATGACCTAGCATTAGATATTAGAACAATTTATAAAATAGCGCCTAAATTAACATCTTATGACAAAGCTACTTTGGCTCATTCCAGTTTTGTTTGGAGGAACAATCACCAACTCTTCTACAGAGATATTCTCTTTTCATATTGAACAAACTAAGTTCAGAAATTTTATCGAATTCCAAGGAAAAATAATAATCGAAGATACAACGTCATTCGATCTTTTTTGTCTTGATTTTGAGTTATTATGCCCTGATAGATATGATAATAATCTTTTGGATCGCATCCAACAGAATGATTATATAGATGCAATGCTTTTGATACAAGATGAAAACCTTAACTATTATTCTCCTTATGATTTCATGAAAGATGCACAAGCTAGGAAAATAAAAAAAACTTGCTACAATAATCGTGATATTGATGGGGGCACAATAGCTTGTTTAGTTCTTACTCCAAACTATTCCTTGCCCATTGATAAAGTTACTTTATCCACTAAAAAATTGAAGAAAAAAAATCTTCAAAAGATCCGATTTTGCTATAATGATGTGAATGCTCAACTTAAATCAAATTGGTTAATATTAGATTTAGATTAGGAATATTCTTTATTTTCCTACTCCTATTAATATCAAACAACATGCAAACAAGCAATGTTAAACTCTCCTTTTTTAGTAGTTTCTAATTTTTTTGAACAAAATTGCTCACTTTTCCCTTTAAATAAGTAAAGTTTCAATTCTTTTTGAAACTTTAAAAGTTAATTAGTAGATTCGATACTATTAAACAATAGCTATAAAGTATATAACTGGTTATAAAATAACCAATAATAATCAATCAAATAAAAAGGGGATTGTAAAAAACATGGAATTACAAGAAGGCAAAGACAAGTTTATTCAGGCTTGGGGAACATTGGGTTCAAGTTGGGGAATTAATCGTACAATGGCTCAAGTTCACGCATTATTATTGGTCTCGCCAGAAGCACTTTGTGCCGAAGATATTATGTCTCAATTGCAAATATCACGAGGCAATGCCAATATGAATATCCGAGCATTAATAGATTGGGGATTAGTACATAAAGAACTAAAACAAGGTCAGCGCAAGGAATTTTTTGTTGGAGAAAAAGATATGTGGAAAATGGTTCAGCAAGTCATTATCCAACGAAAAAAGAGAGAATTAGAACCTGCTCTCAGAATTCTAGAGGAAATTTCAACAATCGAAGGCGAAGGAGTTGAAGTCGAAGAATTTTTAAGAGTCATTACTGATCTAAAAATGTTTTCGGATAAAGCAGACTCTGCACTTGAAAATGTCGTCCGTTCCAAACCATCTTGGATGATGGGCATGTTCATGAAAATGGTAAAATAATTGAGAATTGATAATGGATAATACGCCAACTCGGTAATTGTCCATTATCAATTCTCAATTATTTAAATCATTTTAAGGTACTTAAACGATTCGCCTAAAATGGGTTGAGGTTCTACATTTAGCCATTTCTTTAAAACCGTAGCATAAATTTGACGGAAGTCAATGGAATAAATCAAATCGCCTTGATCTAAGTTACCTAAATTTGGTGCTTCATTATAAATACCTGCTTTTTTGAGATTTCCCCCCATAAAATAGACATTATTCGCAGTGCCATGATCTGTTCCTCCGCTCGCGTTTTGTTTCACTCTTCTTCCAAATTCACTGAAAGTCATCACCAGCGTATCTTCTATACGATTATTTTGCTTTATGTCTTTCATAAAAGCACCAACGGCTTGTGAGTATTCTTTTAAAAGCCGTGCTTGCCGATTTTTTTGACCAGCATGTGTGTCAAAACCGCCCATATTCGCATAATAAATTTTTGTGTCAGTATTTCCGACAATCAATTCTGCAATCTGTTTGAGTTGTTTCGCAATTGAAGACTTGGGATATTTTACCTTTGATTTGTAAATCTTAGCCTGTTTGTGTAAATATTGAGCTGAGTTCTGGGTATTAACTAGCGTTTTATACAAATAAGCGACATTTTCATCATGATCATGGTCGTGATGATGTTTGACTAAAGATTGATGAAATCGATTTTTAGTCGCATTATTTAATCGCCTTAAATCAGATGCTGCAAAACCACTCCTATTCTTTCCTTTAAGTGTCAAACTCAGCGTATCATCTACTTCTAAGGCATGATAAGGCGCAGTTTCTTTACAATATTCATCTAAATAACGCCCTAACCATCCTGTTGAAAGCGTTTCATTCGCCTTACTTCCTGTTTGCCAAATATCCATTGATCGGAAATGAGAGCGATTCGCATTTGGATAACCTACATTATTAATCACACTCAATAAGCCTTGATTATATAATTCCCTCATTTCGGGCATCACTGGATTAAAACCCAATTCATCCGTCACTTTAAGAACTTCATTTTTCTTAATTCCTAAATTTTGTCTGTTTTTATAATACAAATCATTTGTAAATGGTACAAGGGTATTCAAACCATCATTTCCGCCCGACCATTGAATAATCACTAGAACTTTTCCTGTATGTTTTTCTATCTCTTGATGTCCAAATCCTTCCAAAAATTGTGGCACAAACATCGAGCTAGATGCCAATGCGGATTGTTTTAAAAACTTCCTCCTATCTTGATTATAATTCTTATATATGTCCATGATTTTTTATTTTGTTATTCGCTAATTTTAATGCATCATTTTATTAAAAATTAAGGTTCTTTATGATTTTATGTGATGATTAATAATATCTTTTTTATTCTAAGCTTTTAACCTCCCCTAACCCCTCCAA
>CAKZLL010000454.1 GCA_937125475.1 uncultured Saprospiraceae bacterium
ATAAAAATCTTCCTGCCTGCCATTTCGCCTTGTAAAAATGAAGGTTTGACCA
Source organism: uncultured Saprospiraceae bacterium (assembly GCA_937125475.1). Lineage (GTDB taxonomy): Bacteria > Bacteroidota > Bacteroidia > Chitinophagales > Saprospiraceae > CAKZLL01. The sequence goes on from CAKZLL010000454.1 coordinate 53, forward strand.
TCGGCAGTGATTGTTGGCAAATATTCAGGATAAGGTGTATTAATATTCTCCCCTAAATTTTGAGGGTCAAAAGGTACTGGATTTTTGACGGCTTCGGCTGCGAATTTACAGTTTTCGAGTGTTCTTTTAGCTTTCGCCAAAAGGCGTTTACCTTTGTAATCCGAATCTAGGAAATATTGAATATGCGTAACAGCTTCTTCATATTTGCTCTGCTCATATTCCGTCAACCCCAATACAAAATAGATCCGCACATTAAAATCAGGCGCGATTTCTAGCACTTTTTCAAAATCCTTTTCTGCTTTCGCAAAATTCGTCATTGCATAATAAGCATCAGCACGATTCAAATACGCATCTACAAATTTGGGGGATTTCTTAATTGCCTTATCAAAAGCATAAGTAGCTTCAATATATTGTTGATAACGCGCGTGTTGAAGTCCTTCATTAAAAGCTTTCAAAGCTCTTTTCTTTGCATTTTTTGTAGTGACATACTTTTGCGCAAAAGCGGATTGACCTGCCATTACGAAAATTATTAAACAAAGTAATAAATTGAAATATCCGTTTTTCATTGTACTTAATTTGAACCATAATACAGACATTATTCATTCATCAAGCCTTTTGAACTTGTGTTTCTTGTCCATATTTTATAAATGACACAGACAAAAGTATCCATGCTACATTAAACTATAACGATAACTTTTAAAAAAAAATACACCTTCATCTTGAAAAAATGAACATCTAAAGATAAAAAACATTTACTACTAACCATTGACATGGAATAATGTCCATTCATCGAAAAGAATAAAAACATATTGTTTTTAATTCGATTTTTGTAATTCATTTTAACCCACCATTTTAGTGGCTGGGATTATACAATAAATTCACTATATCTATGAAAAGATTATTAACACTTTTGTTGACTTGTTCAATACTTTTGGCGCAAGCCCAAACAGGAACGATTAAAGGATTATTACAAGACTCCGAAAAAGCTGCTGTGGCTTATGCTAATGTTGCATTATACAAATCAGCCGATAGTAGCTTGGTTAAAATCGAAATCAGTAATGAAAAAGGGTTGTTTCAATTACAAAATATTGCTGCTGGCAATTATTATATTTTTGTGACTTACGTCGGAGCAGAAGATTTAGAAAAACGAAATATTGACCTAAAAGCCGATCAAACTTTGGATTTAGGCACTTTGGCTTTAGCGTCAACTGCCGTTGAATTAGAAGGCGCAACAGTAACAGCACAACGCGTTATGGTTGAAATCAAGCCAGACAGAACGGTTTTTAATGTGCAAGGAACGATCAATAGCACAGGCGATGACGCAATGTCATTGATGCGAAAAGCGCCAGGTGTTACGGTTGATAATAATGATAATATTATTGTTTTGGGACGTTCTGGCGTTCAGGTATTTATAGATGGAAAGCGTTTGCCATTAGGTGGAGATGATTTAACTAATTATCTTAAAAATATTCCTTCTGATCAAATTGACAGAATTGACATTATCACTAATCCAGGAGCGAAATATGAAGCAGAGGGAAATGCTGGTATTATTGATATTCGATTAAAAAAGGATAAAAGTCATGGTTCAAATGGTTCTATTCAAGGGAATTTGACGCAAGGACAACGAACGAGAGGCAATGGGAGTTTCACAGGTAATTACCGAAACAAAAAAGTCAATGTTTTTGCTAATGTTGGCGCAGGTCAACGAAATAGCTTCAATACCATGAATTTTGATAATTATCAAAATAACTTATTCATGGCAGAAACGAATTTTACAGATAGAGAAAGAAGTAATTTTAACTATCGCTTAGGAACGGATTATTTCATTGATAAGAAAAATACTATCGGCTTTTTGGTAAGCGGAATGCGCATGAAAGGGCAAGCTTTGGGTGACAATGAGATTAAAATTGGACAAGAAGGCGGAATAGTTGACAGTATTTTAGTTGCTAATAGTGAGGCACAAGATAGCAGGCTGAATAGCTCGTTCAATGTGAATTATCAATATGAAGATCGCAAAAAAGATCGTAGTTTGAATATTGATTTGGATTATGGTATGTATGGGAATGAAGGCACGCGCTACTTGCCTAATCAATATTTCAATGCGGATAAAACGACACTTTTAACAGAAGTAATAAACTTTTTTGAAACACCAACAGATATTAATATTTCTACAGTAAAAGTAGATTATGAAGATAAGCTAGGTGGTGGAAAATTAGGTATAGGTGCAAAAGTGAGTAAGGTTGTTTCGGATAATACATTTCTTTCATTTGATGAAATCAACAGCAACAGAACACAAAACGATACTTTATCTAATATTTTCAAATACGACGAAACGGTTTATGCTGGATATGTGAATTATATCCGTAAGATTGATAAACAATGGGGAATTTCGGCTGGTATTCGTGCAGAATTTACTGATGCGACAGGTAATTTGCAAGCCTTTTTGCCAGAATTATCCGAAGATCCTGTGAAACAAAACTACTTGAGATGGTTTCCGAGTCTTGGTATTACTTATCAGCCAAATAGAATGAATTCTTTGGCGTTCAATTATGGTCGTCGTATCAATCGCCCAGATTATAATGTCTTAAATCCATTCAATAATAGATTGAGTGAAATTTCGTATCAGAAAGGAAATCCGAGATTACAACCTGAGATTGTCAATAATATAGAATTGGGTTATACTTATGCTTATCGCTACAATTTAAAATTGGCATATAGCAAAACGGATGGACAAATTACTCGTTTGATTGCACCAGACGGATCTGATCCGCGTGCTAACTTTATCACTTGGGCGAATTTAGCAGAACAAACCGTTTGGAGTGCGAATGTAAGTGCGCCTGTTCAGATTAGTAAAATATGGAGTGCTTATTTTAATGTGAGTACCTCATATATTAATAATCAAGCGGATTATACTGCTGATGGTGGTGGTGTTGTTGATATTCAAGCATTTTCTTATAGTTTTTATTCTCAACAATCTATTACTTTGCCTAAAGGCTTTAAAGCTGAGGTTTCAGGCTGGTATTCTGGACCTGGTGTTTGGGGCGGTGTATTTAAATATCAGCCAACTTGGAGCTTAAATCTTGGTTTACAAAAACGCTTCTTGAACGATCAACTTAATGTAAGATTGAGTGCGAATGATCTTTTCTATTCATCTGGCTGGGTTGGAGTTTCGGAGTTCAATGGTTTGCGTGGAGAAGGTTCAGGAAATTGGGATAGCCGTTATGTGAGCCTAAGTATTGGTTATAATTTTGGTAATAAAAATGTAAAATCACGTCGCCGTAAGACTGGAATTGAAGATGAAGCAGGACGTGTTGGCAGTGGAAATTAAGATGATTTAATATTTTAATTATTAATCAAAAACCTCATAGATTTCAATAATCTATGAGGTTTTTTTTGTGCTTTTTTAAGTGATTAATACTTAGATACATCAAGCATTTTAGAAATATTTAACGTTCTATGTATTATACGCATTTTATTAACCATTAAAATTTTTCAAACCATGAAACAACTTTACGTTTTACTATTCTTTTTCATTTTTTCAACCACTATATTAACCGCACAATGGGGAAATACTCCAAAAATATTTGCTACCAATAATCATGTTTTTCTTTATGGTAATGGTATGGCGGGAGAACTTTACATTAATGACACAACAATCATTGGTAATGATCCACATGAAGAACCTTATTATTGGCATTTCGTAACTATGCTGGATACTGCAACAAATTATCTTTGGCATAAAAAAATTGGCGAATATAGTAGTTCAAATTCAAGTTATGGGGAGATGGGCTTTACTATTGACAATAATAATTCCGTTTATATTGCGAGCGCTACCGAAGGAGATGACGTTTCCTATTATTTATTAGATAGCATTCTCATAGACTCTGGAATGTATATTCTTCAATTAGATGATCAAGGCGAGATTTTACATTTACATCAACCTACTCAATGGGACAATACCATATTTAGCCATATTTCATTAACGACTGATGATCAAAATAATCTATATGTAGCTGGTATTTTTGATAAAAAAAATTCTAATAATCCAAATACTTTTTCTTTTGGTAATTTACCGCCGTTATCTACTAATAGTGGTAAGAAAAGTTTTATTGTTAAATTTGATGAGCATGGAAATCCACTTTGGTTAGATACTTTTAGTATAAATGTTTTATTAAATAATATTGAATTTGCCAATGATAAACTTTACCTAACAGGCTCCCATTCTATCCTGCCCTATAATAAGTTTATTTATAAAATGGATACTAGCGGCAATCTAATCACCTCTATAAATGTTGCGGCTAATAATCCACAAGAAGACCAAACTTTTAACGAATTCGAATTAGCCAGCGATGGTTATTTGATTAGCGGAGATTTTACAGATGCAGAATTTGGCGATGGTATTTTATATACTAGAAATGAAAAATCTCTTTATTTAGCAAAATATAACTTCAATGACTCGCTTATTTACCTGAAATTAACGCCTGATTCAATGACTACCAATTTTCCGCCTTATGTACAATCCTTATCTGTTAATGATAATGATGAAGTTTTTTGGCAATTTGCACTTACTTGTAATAGCTGTACTTGGACAATTGATAATCAAACTGCTTATTCACATAGTATGATCAAAGTTAATTCACAAGGTCTTGTTGATTGTGTTACAGAAATGAATCGAGCAGAAATTTCAGCCAATTCAACGCATTATTTTAGTTTAAATACCTATTTGCTTAGATGGGCTTATTTTAATGTAGGCAAATGGAATAATAACTGTTATTATGAATGGGAAAATTATTATGATTGGAATGTATTTTTGGGATCTACTGAAGATATAGCCAACAATATTTTTCAAATATTCCCTAATCCTGCCACTAATCAACTATTTCTAAAAACGGAACGAACCGATATTCAACAATTACAGTATCGGATTCTCAGTGTAAATGGTCAAGTTGTACAAAAAGGAATAATTAATCCAACTGAAAATCAAGGCATTACACTAGAACAATTTACAAGTGGTATTTATTTCTTACAACTTCAATCTGATGATGCAATGGAAACCTTAAAATTTGTAAAATATTAAGCATTTAATAAAAAATAAAAGCCAGATAGTTGCAATAACTATCTGGCTTTCTTGAATGATTATTCTATCATTCTTTTATTTATTCAATCTATCTCAACAGAGTAATATCTCCTTTATAAGGAAAAACAACACCGTCCGAGAAACGCACTTCAATGAAATAAACAAAGACTGCTGGATCGAGTAATTTACCTCTAAATGATCCATCCCAGCCATGTTGATAACTACCAGGAGTGAAATTATCAGCCGAGTGCATCAACTCGCCCCAACGATTGAAGATTTTAAAACTAATAATTTCCTCAACGCCCGTTCCACCATAAATAATCAAACGATCGTTAATTCCATCACCATTTGGCGTAAATGCTGTTGGTATAAATGCTCTACGATTTTTATCTATCTTAATAAAAATATCATCTGTTGCTTCACAACCATTCGTATCAACAACCGTCACTAAATAATCCGAAGACTCTATTGGGCGCACCCAAGGATACGGACAATCCAAACAACTAATCGTAGAAGAATCCGCCGCTTGCCAGAAGAAGACTAGAGAATCTGTTGTATTTACAAAAGCAGATAATTGTGTACTATCTCCCAAATCCAACTCAATATCAGGACCTAAATCAACTGTAATCAAAGGTGGTTCGTCGATTAAGACCGTTTGCACGAACGTACAACCTTTAGCATCTTTAATCGTCACGTCATAATTTCCTCCAAATAAACCAAAGAAAACAATATCAGTAGATAAGAAATTAATTCCATCTATAGAATAAGTATATGGTGCAGCACCACCGACCACTGTATCAATTTCAATGCGCCCATCTTTACCACCATTACAAGTAGTTGATGAAGTAGAAATAAATCCAACTAACATTAATGGATCAGCCAAGTTTGTTTGACTAGTCGTTTGACAGCCTTTCGCATCTGTAACTGTTACAGAGTATGCACCTGCAAAAAGATTATTATTCGTATTTGTAATTTCATTACTACCACTCCATTGATAATCGTAACTTGGCGTACCACCTGACGGATAAACCGTTACAGAACCATCATCACTATTATTACATAATGGATCAGCTCCAACAATCGAATCAATCACCAATGCAGGAGGTTCATTAACTGTAATATTAATTGGTGCTAATACACAACCATTGGCATCAGAAACAAATACTTGATAAGTACCTTGCGTTAAACCGATTGCCGTAGAACTATCTTGAGCTGGAGTAGTTGTCCAGAAATAAGTATAAGGCTCTGTTCCGCCTGTCACTTCAATTGTGGCAGATCCATCATTGCCACCAAAACAACTCACTGGCACAGAAGAAATACTACTAGGCAAGATTTGAGCCGTTTGATTGACGTTGAATGTATCAGATATTTGACAACCCGACAAATCAGTTACAATCAAGATATGTTGACCAGCAGATAACTGAGTCGCTGTTTGTCCTGTTTGTAGACTATCCCAAAGATAAGTATAACCACCTGTTCCGCCTGTGACTGAAGCAGTTGCAGTACCATTTGCACCACCTAAACAACTAACTTCAGTTGTTGTGACAGAAATATCTATAATCGGAGGTGCTGTTACTGTTGCACTATCAATATAAGTACAACCATTATCATCTGTTACAGTTACAAAATATTTCCCTGCAATTAAGCCTGTAATTGTATCATTATCAACTGTATTACTACTCCAAATATAAGAATAAGGCATTGTACCGCCAGAAACAGTGATATAAGCTTCTCCATTTTGATCAGTTGCACAATTTAAATCTTTCGCACTAGTAATACCACTCATTCCTGCTGGTTCTGCAAGATTAAATGTATCTGTTCTTACACAACCTAAACCGTCAGTCATTGTCAAGTAATAAACACCTGCTCCAAGACCTGTGACTGCATTATTCGTATCAACAGCAGGATTAGTACTCCAAGAGTAGCTATATGGCAATGTTCCCCCACTATAAGTCACAACAAAACCACCATTCATATCACCTGCACAAGCTAGTTTTGTTGTATCAACTTGCGTAATGGTAATCACACTATTTTGACCAATCGTTACATCCGCTGTACTTTGACAACCATTATCATCAATACCAGTTACAGTATAAGTCCCAACTCCTGCATTTGATAATGTAGCAGTAGTTGCTGCATTGTTTGTCCAAGAAAAAGAATAAGGCATTGTACCTCCTACAACACTAACAGTGGCTGTTCCTGTCATATCACCAGCACAATTCACATTGGTCATACTTTGAACGACCGTTATTAATGTGTCAGGCTGATTAACTACGACTGAATCAATTTTGAAACAGTTAGCTGCATCCGTTACCGTTACATAATAAGTTCCTGCTATTAAATTGAAAACTGTATCATTATCAATTGTATTATCATGCGACCACATATAACTATAAGGCAAGTTAGCTGCCCCGCCTGTTGTTGTTGTTGTGACCCATGCCATTCCTGAGGCATTTTCATAACAATCTACATCAAGACTATCAACATTAGTAACAATTGTTTTTATTTCTGTAATAATTACACTATCCACTGTTTGACATCCATTAGCATCAGAAACCGTTACATAGAATGTACCTGATGGTAAATTAATCGCGACTGAATCATTCAATGTTGCATCGTGTGACCAAGTATAATTATAATCATTAAAGGTAGTTGTTCCGCCTATCGGCACAACTGTTCCAGTACCCGTAGCACTTGCATCACAATCCGTATTAGCAAGGTCTACAATAGAAGTAGCTAAAGCCGTTGGTTCTGTTAAGGTCATCATAAAATTCTCAGAACAACCATTAGCATCAGTTACGATTAGCGTATACGTTCCTGCACCAACATTAGTTGTAGTATCAGAAGTTACTCCAGGAGTACCAGCCGACCAAACGTAAGTATAAGCTCCTGTACCACCAGTAATGGACTTGACCCAAATTGAACTCGTCATATCCCCATTACAAAGTATGCCAGTAGAATCTAAATCCGCAACAATAGGATCAGGTTGACCAACTAATAATGTTTCTACATCATCACAACCATTAGCATCAGTAACAGTAACCGTATAACTTCCAGTAGAAAGACTAGAAGCTACATTAGTAGTTAATGTGTTATCGTGCGCCCAGTCAAAAGTTAAAGGAGGTGTACCTCCATTAACTGCAACAGTCAATTCTCCATTTGATCCGCCATTACAGCTAATACTAGTAGTAAGATTTAAAGTAGCATCAACCACACCTGTACAAGGGAAAGGACAAGTTGACATATCTACTAAATAAGTATTTGAATTATTTGGACTACCACAAGCAATATTATCTGTAACTGTTATTCTGTAAATTCCTGGTTGAGGAACTGTAAATTGTGCTGTTCCATTATGCGTAACAGGCACATTAGTTACTGTACCAGTTATTAATGAATTTGTTGTTAATTCTATTGTAATATTATAAGCACTATTATCATTTTGCGGTAAACCACCAACCACACTAAATGATCCATTACAGATACTAGTTCCAATTGGAGTTATTTGAATTTCATTTAAGAAAGTAATAGAAAACGGCGAGCCTATATTGACATTCGTACATTCGTTAGGTGTTCCTGTCGCTTCAAAAGAGCCATTTGCATGATTATCAATAGTAATTGGTGCAAACCAAATTTCTCCAGTTGAACCAATACCACCCAATAAATTTTGATAAGTTGAACCATTATTAAAAATGTTGACATTCCCCATAATATCCGTTCCATTGACAATATCAAAACCTGCACTACTACCTGTTTGATTAATGATACAAGGATCAGATGCGATAAGAGCAACTGTATTTCCTGCAACAGTTGGCGCACAAGTGTACATGACATAACCTAAACCAGAAGGTGTAGTTGTATTTGGATCACCAGTAAGTACTGCATTACCATTATGAGTAACGAGCATTGAATCACCAAAACACAAGAAACTAGAGTTATTACTCGCTGCGGTAAAACCAAGTGCTGGTGTAGCTGTTCCTGCATTATCATTACAAAGGACACAACTATTCATAGCAACCGTAAAGTTTCTAGCGCCACCATTATTATCTGTTACTTGGATTTCATAATCACCTGGTTCTGGAACAGTAAATTGAAGCAAACTATTATGTGTAGAAGGTGGCGAGATAATCGTAGCAACGATTGCAGGATTGGTAGTTTTTACAACTGTAATTGTAAAATCACTCCCATCCCATTGAGGAAATCCACCACTTATTTTTATTTGAGCTTGACACTTATCTCCATTAGGGTTAATCGGATTAATAAAACCAGAGGTATCAATTTGATTTAAAAAGACAATATCAATACTACCAGCAGTATTCACATTGACACATTCATTGACATTACCTACATTTTCAGTTAAATCTTTATTCGCATGATCATCTAATGTAATAGGTGCAAACCATAACATTATAGGATCACCTCCATTATAGAAGTTTTGGTATCCACCTGTATTTTGATAAGTAACTGCACCTGTGATATCAGTATTAACCACATCACCAGTATAGTTAATATCCGCATTAATATCTGCTGCGGTAGGACCAGTAGCAGCGGGTGTAGGTGGGCCATTTTCATAAATAGCAATATCAAATCCAGGAGGAGAAGTAGCATCTCCATCTTGAGCAGCCGAACCACCGTTATGAGCGATGGAAATTGTTGCATTCCAGTTAGCAAAGTTGGTTGTTGTCGGACCTAATGCTGTACCATTAATAGTAGCAGCAATAGTACCAGCATCATCTGAACAAGCAAAAAGTACGTTTTCAGGCGATTCCAATTGGGTTTGACCTGTAAATAAGGCTTGAATCGCATTATTTACGGGAGTTGCGGTTGTTTGTTTAGTAGGGATATCAATATATTGATTGACATCAGCTTTGACAACAACAGTGCAAACGGTCATTAAGAAGCATATATATATAGACCTTATATTCATCATGACTAATTATTAATGTCGGTTTGTAGAATAGATTATTGGTTGGTTTGACGCTTTTTTTCTTTACGTTTTGCTTTCAATTCTTTTTCTAAACGCACTATTCTATCTTTGGTATGTTTAGATTGTTTTGTTTTTGGGATAGTTTTTAATTGTTTAACTTTTCGTTCAATCGTCGTAATTTGTTGGCTCAATGAAGGCTCTTTTCCTGGTGCATATTGTACATTTGTACGTCTTGGCGTAGGAGTTTGTCGGATAGTGATAGGCGTGATTGATTCTTTGTCTTGACTTTGAGCGGAGACTTCATTAGTCACGCCAAGTATTATTACTACACTAAAAAAAAGTACAACTAATTTTTTCATCGACATTGTTGTTATTTTATAAATGGAAGCCATTGAATTTTAAAAAAACAAATAGCACTTTATTAAAAATATTTCTATTTATATTAAGGCTATTTTAGGTTCATATTAACCATCCAAGTATTAGATCATTGATATATAGTACTAAATCTTCTTCTTCTGATTAAAAAATATTAAAACAAGTAAAAGATGATATTCAGTAAAAATACAGTTTCACTATTAGAAAAACAAAAAAGGCTTTTTAAGCCCATTTTGAAAATACTAAAAAGCAATAAAGGAGACTGCTAAATTCTAAATAGTTATAAAATTTTTATTTTCACACTACATTAGCTGTCTTCTTTAGATATTGCTTAAAGTGTAACGAAAGTTATAAAAGTCTTATTGTAAAAAAGTTAGATAGTCTTTTTTACAATAAGACTTTTTATTTTGCGAAGATACAGTTATTCTAAGATTGACATAAAAAAAAACGACAAGACACTATAAAGTATCTTGCCATTTTTAAAAATTTCAAATAATGTCTATATGATTTTAATGAACAAAATGTTCATGTCATTTTAACACTAAAAGATTGACTAGTAACGATTGCGATTATAGCCGCCACCGCCGCTATTATAGCCACCGCCGCCACCGCCACGGTATCCACCACCGCCGCCACCGCCACGGTATCCGCCACCGCCGCCGCCGCCACGATATCCGCCACCGCCACCGCGATTACCACCACGTGGTTCAGCTTTCTTTACAACGATATTACGACCATCAACCTCAGTACCATCTAAGGCATTAATAGCATCTTGACCTTCGTCGTCACTTGGCATTTCAACGAAACCAAATCCTTTAGAACGACCAGTTTCACGATCAAATATAACTTTAACAGAATCTACGTCTCCATATTGGCGAAATAGGTCTTCCAATTGTTCGCTAGTTGTACCGTAATCTAGCTTTGCAACAAAAATGTTCATAACAAAAAATATTAATGATGAAAAAAAACAAAATACATAACAAGAACTCTACAATTAGGAACAGGAAGAAGTAAAATGACTAGACAAATCTTCTCGATGGTTACTAACGAAGAATTAAAATAAAAAAGCTTAGTTCTAAAGTGTGTTTTATTGAAAACAATCCACTATACAATTCAAATTTTAAACGCGTAATCCCTCGTAAAAATACCACCTCTGTCTAAAAAAAAATGTAAAAAAGCTTATTTTATATTTAGTGATTCTAAATAATAATTCAAAATACTAAAGCTAAAGACCTCACTATGAGTTCTTTTATCCTTAACGTTACTTTAAGAATAAAAGTTTCTTTATACTTAACAAAGAAAAGAATAAATTTTTATTTTCTTAAAATCTTTACCTTTTTATTTATTTTTTGATGTATAATCTCCTATATCTTGGGGTTTCCTTAAAATTAAAAATTGTAATTGAGTAATCAAAATATATTTTACTCTATTGCTCTCCATCAATAAAAAAGGGACAATATAGCCTAAACTATATTGTCCCTTTTCCAAAATCAGATTGAATAAAACCTACTATTCAGCAGCTTTTTCTTCAACTGCATCAGTCGCGTTATCTACTGCATCTTCTGCGTTTTCAACAACATCAGTTGCAACATCAGTAGCTTTACGACGGCTACGACGAGTACGACGTTTCTTAGTTGTCGTTTCAGCAGCATTCAATAAAGTTTCGTTATAATCTACAAATTCGATAATTGCCATTTCAGCGTTATCTCCTTGGCGGAAACCAATTCTAAAGATACGTAAATATCCACCTGGACGCTCTGCCACTTTTGTAGCAATTTCACCAAATAATTTTTGTACCGCTTCTTTATTTTGCAAATAACGAAATACAACTCTTCTTGAGTGCATTGTATTTGATTTTGCTTTAGTTACTAATGGCTCCAAGAAAACTCTTAATGCCTTAGCTTTAGCAATTGTTGTTGTAATGCGTTTATGTTCGATTAAAGAAATAGCCATATTTGTAAGTAAAGCTTTTCTATGTCCTTTTTTACGCCCTAAATGATTAAATTTTTTATTATGCCTCATCGCAATTATTGAATTTATGAACTTCGTAGCACCTACTTTTGATCAAAAAACCAATTCAGTTACTACAATTAATTAATTTTATATTCAATTAATTGATAATAACCGATAAATTCAGTCATTATCAATAATCAATTGTTTTACTCTTCGTCTAATTTGTACTTTGCTAAATCCATTCCAAAAGTCAAACCTTTTTCAGCTAAAAGCTCTTCGATTTCGACTAATGATTTCTTACCAAAGTTTCTGAATTTTAATAATTCGTGTGTATCATATCTTACCATTTCAGACAACGAATTAATCTTAGCGGCTTTCAAACAGTTGTAAGCACGCACTGATAAATCCAAATCTTCCAATGAAGTTTTCAACAACTTACGCATGTGTAAGATGTGTTCGTCAACGATATTATCCTCTTGACGAGTAGGTTCATTAGGAATTAGATTTTCATCAGAAATCAACAACAAGTGATGGATCAAAATACTTGCAGCTTCTTTGATTGAATCTTCTGGATGAATAGTTCCGTCCGTTTTAACTATGATACTTAATTTCTCATAATCTGTACGTTGACCTACACGAGTATTAGATACTTTGTAACTAACATTTTTGATTGGTGTGTAGATTGCATCAATTGGAATAACACCAATAGGAGCATCTTTTGGCATATTTTCCTCAGCAGGAACATAGCCACGACCTTTAGTTATTGTTAATTCCATTTCAAGATTAACAAAAGGCTCCATGCGACAAACCAATAAATCAGGATTCATTACTTTAAACACATTGGTATGATCCTCAATGTCTCCAGCTCTGAACTCTTCTTTTCCAGAAATTGTAAGATATATTTTTTCGCTAGAAACTTCCTCATCTACGATAAGTTGTTTCAAACGTACTTGCTTCAAATTCAAAATGATATCCACTACGTCTTCTACTACACCACGAATAGTTGAAAACTCATGGTCAACACCTGCAATGCGAATAGCAGAAATAGCGAATCCCTCTAGAGATGATAATAAAACTCTACGAATTGAATTACCTATTGTTTGACCAAAACCCGGTTCTAGGGGCTTAAATTCAAAGAAACCCTCAAATTCAGTTGCTTTATGCATCAAAATTTTATCAGGTCTTTGGAAATTTAAAATACTCATACGTTATATTTGACTTTATAGTGGATAAAATGAAGTAAGCTACTGCTATATATGGCTATTGAGTTAAGGTAAAAGAACCTTAACTCAACAACAACATAAGACAATAACCGATTATTTAGAATAAAGTTCAACGATTAACTGCTCGTTGATATTTTCAGGAATTTGATCACGACTTGGAAGTGCCATGAATTTACCTGTCATTGTATCAGAACTAAATTCTAACCAAGGAAATTTTCTAACATCTGATTTCTTAGATATAGAATCTTGGATAACCAATAATCCTTGAGATTTTCCTCTTACAGATACTACATCTCCTGGACGTAATTCGTAAGAAGGTATATTAGTCAAGACACCATTTACAGTAATGTGTCTATGAGAAACTAATTGACGTGCTGCTCTTCTTGAAGTTGCAATACCTAATCTGTAAACAGTATTATCCAATCTTGCTTCTAATAATTGAAGTAAGATTTCACCTGTTACACCACTTTTACGAGATGCTTTAGCAAATAAGTTTCTGAACTGACGTTCTAGTAAACCATAAGTGTACTTAGCTTTTTGCTTTTCCTTCAACTGAACTCCATAATCTGACCCCTGCTTTCTCTTACGAGAATTTCCGTGCTGCCCTGGAGCATATTTGCGTTTTTCAAACGCTTTATCAACCGCTTTGAAGATAGATTCTCCAAATGAGCGGGATTTTTTGGTACGTGGACCGGTATACCTAGCCATTTTAGCTAAATTTTTTCAATGACTTATTCACAACACCTACTACCATGTTGAAATTCAAATATGTTGCGATTTATTCCAATCTCTTTAATTCTAGATTGGAATAAACTACATTACTTAAATGACCTATTGGGCATTAGGCACAATACGAAAAGTCGCTTGTGTGAATAAAAATTATACTCTTCTTCTCTTTGGAGGACGACAACCATTGTGTGGAATAGGTGTCACATCGACGATTTTCAATACAGAAATACCTGATTGATGTATCGCTCTAATTGCTGCCTCTCTACCTGCACCAGGTCCTTTTACATAGACAGTAGTGCTTTTCATGCCTGCTTCATTCGCTACTTTAGCAGCATCTGTAGCAGCTATTTGAGCTGCGTAAGGCGTGTTTTTCTTAGATCCTCTAAAACCAGATTTACCTGCAGAAGACCAAGAAATAACTTGACCAGATTTGTTACAGACAGAAACAATCAGGTTGTTGAAAGTTGCTTTTATATAAACACTTCCTTCCGAGTCAATCCTGACTTTTCTTTTTTTGAGTTTCTTACTTCTCGATTTAGCCATTTTCCATCAAATATTAAAAAAATGAGATGATTATTTCTTCTTGTTAGCCACTGTTTTACGCTTACCTTTTCTAGTTCTAGCGTTTGTTTTAGTACGCTGACCTCTTAATGGTAAACCTCTTCTGTGACGTATGCCTCTATAAGATGCTATATCCATTAGACGCTTAATGTTCAATTGAACCTCTGAGCGCAAAGCACCTTCTACTTTGATCTCTTCACCAATGATAAATCTAATTTGTTTGATATTATCATCAGTCCAATCTTTAACTAATACACTTTCATCGACCCCAGCTTTAGACAAAATGCCTTCTGCAGTTGTTTTACCGATTCCATAAATGTATGTTAATCCAATTACCCCTCTTTTGTTATTAGGTAAATCTACACCTGATATCCGAGCCATAATAAAATGATATTTTATTTTTCACCTTGATTATTCAGCGTCAATACTAACCTTGACGTTGCTTAAATCTTGGATTTTTCTTATTGATAACGTAAAGCTTTCCATTACGTCTTACAATTTTACAATCGGCACTACGCTTTTTGATAGATGCTCTTACTTTCATGATACTATTTATTTATATCTATAAGTTATTCTCCCTCTTGTTAAGTCATAAGGAGACATTTCTACTTTTACTTTATCTCCAGGTAAAATACGAATATAATTCATGCGCATTTTTCCAGAAATAGTTGCTACAATCTTGTGTTCGTTTTCAAGTCTTACTCGAAACATCGCATTAGAAAGTGATTCTATGATTGTTCCGTCCTGTTTAATTAATTCCTGCTTTGCCATATTTTAGATTTGGTCTGCAAATATCCGATTTTTTAAGGAAACTTCCTTAATATTAATGTTATTTTTAATCGCCTCCTCTACATACTTATGTGTACTTAGGATATCTGCCTTTCCTTTTTTCACTGTAATTGTATGTTCATAGTGTGCTGAGGGCTTTCTGTCTTTGGTCAAAATTGTCCAACCATCCTTTGATTGTTCAACATCTTTTGTTCCCATATTGACCATAGGCTCAATCGCAATCACTAATCCTTCTTTCAATTTGATACCTCTTCCTCGTTTTCCATAGTTAGGCACTTCTGGTTCTTCATGAAGATTTTTACCAATTCCGTGTCCAACTAATTTCCTGACGATACCATACTTATGCTTTTTCTCAGCATAATCTTGAATGGCATAAGAAATATCTCCTAATCTTTTACCTACAATTGCATTGTCAATTCCTCTATAAAGTGACTCATTTGTCACTCTTAGCAGTTTCATGACTTTTTCAGGAACATCTCCAACAGGGAACGTATAAGCACAATCACCATAATAACCATTCATTAAAACACCACAGTCTACAGAGACAACATCACCATCAACAAATTCTTTTTTGTTAGGAATCCCATGCACAACACAGGCATTTAGTGACACACACAATGTAGCAGGGAAATCTCCATAGCCTTTAAATCCAGGGATTGCTCCTTTGTGACTTCTAATAAACGCTTCGGCTGCTTTATCTATCTCCAAACCAGTTATTCCTGGTTTCAACATACTTGCTACTAGTCCAAGTGTTTTGCCAACTAATTGACTACTTGCTCGGATTAATTCTATTTCTTCAGCCGTTTTGTAATAAATCATGTTATTTTCTATCTACATAGATGCTCCAATAGGCATTACCCCACCTTTACGTCCACCAATTCTACCTGATTTTGTCAATCCATCATAACGTTGCATTAACAAATAACTTTCAACTTGTTGCAATGTATCCAATACCACTCCTACCATAATTAATAGAGAAGTACCTCCAAAGAACTGAGCAAAAGTCATATTAAC
The DNA here is from genome assembly GCA_937125475.1 of uncultured Saprospiraceae bacterium. Lineage (GTDB taxonomy): Bacteria > Bacteroidota > Bacteroidia > Chitinophagales > Saprospiraceae > CAKZLL01. The sequence goes on from CAKZLL010000454.1 coordinate 16,698, forward strand.
TCCAAATAATCTTGCTGCGAATGCAGGTAAGATTGATACTAAACCTAAGAATATTGAGCCTGGAAGCGTAATTCTAGTTGTTACTGCATCTATAAAATCCTCTGTATTTTTACCTGGTTTCACTCCTGGTATAAAAGCATTTTGTTGCTTCAACCATTCAGAATACTGTTGTGGATTAACCAACAAAGCAGTATATACATAAGTGAAAATGATAACCATAAAGAAGTAAATAACATTATATGGAACCGATGTAAAGTCATTTAAAGTAGCTAATAAACCACTAGAAGCCGCATTTGGATCAGTAGGATCTACTGTAAATTGTAGTAATGTAGCTGGTAAGAACATCAATGCTTGTGCAAAGATAATCGGCATTACTCCAGATGCATTTACTTTTACAGGAATATAATCTCTACGACCAGTTGTTGGCATTTGTCTCGTTTCTCTACCTACCATCCGTTTAGCAAACTGAATTGGTATTTTACGAACACCTTGTACTAAAGCTACGGTAGCCATTACTACTACAACTAAAAAGGCAATTTCTAACAAGAATGCAATTGGACCACCAGCAGCACTACCACTAAAACGCAAGTCAAATTCTGCGATTAATGAAGTTGGTAATGTAGCGATAATACCAATCATAATAAGTAAAGAAATACCATTTCCGATACCTTTCTCTGTAATTCTTTCACCTAACCACATGGCAAAAATAGTACCTGCTGTTAGAATAATAATGTTAGAGAACCAGAAAATTCCTGTAGGAATAGATGGATCAATAGCTGAAGGGAATGATACTCTAATATAAGTTAAATAACCACCAGCTTGAACTAACGTAATTGCTACAGTCAACCATCTTGTGATTTGATTTAATCTTCTTTGACCAGCTTCCCCTTCTCTTTTTTGTAATCTTTGGAAATAAGGAACTGCAAAGCCCAGTAACTGTATAATAATAGACGCAGAAATATAAGGCATAATACCTAATGCCATAACTGCAGCACTATTAAATGCACCTCCTGTAAAGGTATTAATTAACCCCAAAACTCCAGTAGAGCTTGATTGTGAAACGGCAGCCTTTAAGATACTTGGGGAAATACCTGGTAGAACTACAAAACAAGCAAACCTAAATATCATCAATAAAGACAATGTATAGAGAATTCGCTTTCTCAGTTCTGTAATAGTCCAGATATTTTTAAGTGTTTCAATAAACTTTTTCATATCCTTATTTTCTTATCATACTTTAATAAAATCCTTATAAATAAAACTCAAACACATACTTTGCTTTTAAATTCAATCTGCTAGATATGAATTTAAGTATTCACTTATAGTTCTTACAAAAATATGTTAATTTCTTTGATTATCAGCAAAAAAGCTTATAGGTGCTATTCCAAGTCAAAAGTATCAACCAGTTTAAGTAAAACTTTTAGATCATAAATCATTGACTGATGGATCAACCACCTAATTTTATTTATTCGCTTTTTCCAGAATTTTTAGAAAATTCAACAACTGTAGTACTTCCTCCTTTAGCTTCAACTGCTGCTTTTGCAGAAGCAGAAAATCCATGAGCAGTAACAGTCAACGCTCCAGTTAATTCACCTGAGCCTAATACTTTAACGCGATCACCTTTCTTGATAATGCCTTTTTCAAAAAGTACTTCAGGAGAAATAGCTGTTACGCCATATTTTTCCGACAACGCTTGTAAACGATCCAAATTAACAGCAATATAGTCTACTCTGTTAACATTTTTGAATCCGCGCTTAGGAATACGACGTTGAAGCGGCATTTGACCTCCTTCAAAACCTCTCTTTTTCTTGTATCCTGAACGTGATTTAGCTCCATTATGACCACGAGTAGCAGTACCACCATGACCAGAACCTTCACCACGTGCGATACGCTTCACTCTTTTTGTAGCCCCTTTTGCGGGTCTAAGATTGTGTAATTCCATGATTACTATATTGTTAGTTGTATCACCTGTTCTAATAAAACTGGCTTAACAATTTTTTCTCAACAATTAATTCAATTCTTCAACTTTAACCAAGTGCTGAATTTTTGCAATCATACCCAAAATTTGAGGAGTTGCTGTATGTTCAACAGAATGATTGATTCTTCTAAGTCCCAAAGCTTCCATAGTTGCTTTTTGACGTTTAGGTCTATCAATTAGACTTCTTAGTTGCGTAATTTTTACTTTTGCCATCATTCTTTATTTTAATAAGGAAAATAACTAATTGATTAGATTATTTAATAATAAATGATCTTAACATTAAAAGTTATACACCTTTATTATCCTTGGAATAATTTCTTTAAAGAAATATTTCTTTGTTTTGCTACTTGATGAGGCGATCTCAACTTAGATAAAGCATCAATAGTAGCTTTGATAACATTGTGTGGATTAGAAGATCCTTGTGATTTTGCTAATACGTTATGAACGCCTGCAATTTCAAGAACCGCCCTCATAGCACCACCAGCGATTACCCCTGTACCATCAGAAGCAGGCTTGATTAATACTTTTCCAGCACCATATTTTCCTTTTTGCTCGTGAGGTATAGTACCATTGAGGATAGGAACTTTGATTAAGCTTTTCTTAGCATCATCCACTGCTTTCGCAATTGCTTCAGATACATCTCTTGCTTTACCTAGTCCATGACCAACCGTGCCTTTTCCATCACCAACAACAACAACTGCCGCAAAACTAAATGTACGACCACCTTTCGTTACTTTCGCAACGCGGTTAAGGTTAACCAATTTTTCTTTTAAGTCAGAATCGGTTGGTTTTACCTTTTGATTTCTATCTCTATTATCTCTAGCCATAATTATAGCAATTATTTCTTTATCAATTTAGAAGTTTAATCCTCCTTCTCTAGCCCCATCAGCTAAAGCTTTTACACGACCATGATACAAATACCCACTTCTATCAAAAACAACTTTACTGATACCTGCTGCTGCTGCTTTTTCAGCTAAAAGTTTTCCAACCGCTTTAGATTGATCTACTTTATTACCAGTGAACTCAGTTAATTCTTTTGATGAAGCTGTAAGAAGCGTATGACCTTTCAAATCATCAATGACTTGAACAGAGATTTGCTTATTACTTCGGAATACAGAAATTCTAGGACAAGTTGTTGTGCCAGAGATATTTCTACGTATTCTCTTATGTATTCTATTTCTACGAGCGGATCTAGTCAGCTTCATAATTTTTAATTATTCATTGTTAGTTGTTTATCCCGATGTCTTTATAACAAGAGTAATAAACAATTAAAAATTTTATTTACCAGTTTTACCAGCTTTTCTTCTAAGAACTTCGCCGACAAATTTAATACCTTTTCCTTTATATGGTTCAGGCTTTCTAAATGCGCGGATATTCGCCGCAACTTGTCCAATAAGTTCTTTATCAATTGAAGACAATCTAACGATCGGGTTTTTACCCTTTACCGTTTCTGTCTCAACTTTAACCTCATCTGGTACATAGAACATGATCGGGTGAGAATAACCTACCATTAATTCAAGCAATTGCCCTCTATTGGTAGCACGGTAACCTACACCTACTAGTTCTAAATCTTTTTTGTATCCTTCTGATACACCAATAACCATATTATTAATCAATGCTCTATACAAACCGTGTAAAGCTTTATGACGTTTTTGGTCAGTTGGGCGTTTTACTTCTAAAACCCCGTTTTCGATAGATACAGAAATATCTGCATCAATTTTTTGGCGCAATTCCCCCTTAGCTCCTTTCACTGTTACGATATTAGATTTATCAACAGATACTTGAACCCCGCTAGGCAATGATATTGGCGCTTTTCCTACTCTAGACATTGTAACAAGTTTTAATATTAATAAACGTAACAAAGGACCTCTCCTCCTACATTCTCTTGACGAGCTTGTTTAGCAACCATTACACCTTTTGGTGTAGAAACGATAGCTATACCTAAGCCGTTAATTACTCTTGGTAAGTTTTTTACACCTACGTATTGTCTTAGTCCCGGTCTGCTTATACGTTGTAATTTGCGGATGACGGGCTGTTTTGAAACGGGATCATATTTTAATGCGATCATTATTTTATGATCTTTCCTTGGTCCTTCTTCCACTACTTTGTAGCGAAGGATGTAACCTTGGTCGTATAAAATCTCCGTGAGATTCTTTTTCATCTTTGACAACGGTATCTCAGCGATACGGTGCCCCGCTAATTGAGCGTTGCGAATACGTGTCAAGAAATCCGATATTGGATCTGTTAAAGCCATTTTTACAAAATTTACACCTCTAACTATTAATTACTGAAAGGAATCAGTTACGTTAGATGCAATTAATTCTGAAAATCTATGATTATCAAAAAAAATCAATTAAATCTTATCAAACATTCATTTAATACTCATTGAGCAAAATAAAAGATGATTTGTTCTACCAACTTGCTTTTCTGACACCAGGGATTTTCCCTTCATTTGCCATTTTGCGAAATACTACACGACAAATACCAAAGTCGCGCATATACCCCTTAGGACGACCAGTCAACTGACAACGGTTATGTAGACGAATTGGATTAGAGTTACGAGGTAACTTATCTAATTCATCCCAACGTCCTTCGGCTTTCAATTCTTTTCTTAATTCCGCATATTTAGCGACTAATTTAGCCCGCTTTCTTTCTCTTGCGACAACTGCTTTTCTAGCCATACTAGTTGTTATTTTCTTCTCTTTGTTGATTTTTGAATGGCATCCCTAAAGCTTTTAATAAAGCTAATGCTTCTGCATCAGTTCTAGCTGTAGTCACAAAGGTAATATCCATACCTGTGATTTTGGTTACCTTATCCATATTAATCTCTGGGAAGATGATTTGCTCCGTAATTCCCATAGAATAATTTCCACGACCATCAAAGCTTTTATCATTGATACCTCTAAAGTCACGTACACGAGGCAAAGTCACTGTAATGAATCTATCTAAGAATTCATACATTTTTTCTTTTCTCAAAGTCACTTTAACACCAATTTGCATTCCTTCTCTCAACTTAAAGTTCGAGACTGATTTACGAGCTTTGACTCCAACTGGCTTTTGACCTGTAATCAACGCTAATTCTTTTAACGCTTGGTCAACCACCTTTTTGTCAGAAGTAGCACCACCTAAACCCTGATTAAGGTTGATTTTCACCAACTTAGGGATTTGCATAGGTGAAGTGTAATTAAACTCCTTCATTAACTGAGGAGCTACTTCCTTATCATATTTTACCTTCAATCTTGGTATATAACTCATCACTATATTATTTCACCAGATTTTTTAGAATAGCGAACTGTCTTACCATCCACTTTTTTTCTACCAATTCTTGTA
>CAKZLL010000455.1 GCA_937125475.1 uncultured Saprospiraceae bacterium
ATAATCTATATGGTAATCCTGTGGCGCAACGCGAATTGAAAAAATTGCGTGTTCGAGAATTACGAAGTATTAATAATATAGCGGTTACTTATCGACCAATCAAGGATTTGACACTGAACGTTACAGGAAATTACGATTGGATGAATATCGGTGATTATAGCTTTGAAGATGCTATTTGGACGACTTCTGACAATATTTCAAAACATACAAATTATACAGTTAATAATTATTCTAGTTTTGGTACAGCGACTTATAGTGTGCCTTTTAATAATAAAAAACATAGTTTAACAGCTATGATTGGTGGTGAAATTCAAGCTACTAATACCGTTGGTTTTTATGAAGAGTATCAATTTTCAAATGATGTATTATACGCAGATGCAAGTTTACCAGATACCGCAGTTCAAACGAATTATAACGATTTTGAGAGTGATAGAAATATCTTTTTATCAGTTTTTTCTCGAATTAATTATAGTTTTAAAGATCGCTATTTTTTACAGTTTACTTTTCGTAGAGATGGTAATTCTAAGTTTAGCCCAACCAATCGTTTTGGTAATTTTCCATCACTTGGTTTTGGATATATCATGTCAGAAGAGCCATTCTTGAAAGGAAATAAAGTGATTAATTACCTGAAATTCAGAGGTAGTTGGGGCTTAACAGGAAACGCAGGTATTAATTGGGATGCACAATACGATCGCTTTAGCACACCAGATAATAATATAAATGCAGGGTATAATGGTCAATCTTATCGCACACAATATAAATTAGGAAACCCTGATTTGCAATGGGAAGTGATCAGAACGCTTGATGCAGGTATGGAATTGGCGTTATTTGATGATCGAATTGTAGCTGATCTTTCTGTTTATGATAAGTTAAGTAATAATGTAGCGATTAATGTCGCATTGCAAGCCTCTTCGGGAGTAGATGATTTGAGCTATTATCAAAATATTGCTAAAATTAGAAATCGAGGTGTTGAATTAAGTTTGACTACTCAAAATCTAACTGGAGCATTACAATGGGAAACGGAATTTAATTACGGTGTAAATCGTAACAAAGTGCTTAGTGTAGGTACGGCAACGCCAGATGCATTAGATGGTGGTTTTGGTGATGTCCGTGTTATTCCAGGGTATTCGCTTCAAGTGAATTATGTTGTTCGTTTTTCTCATATTGATCCTGCAAACGGTCGTCCTGTTTACTTGGATGTAGATGGAAATGAAACGTCGGTTTATGATGTAGCAAATGATCGCGCACCTGCTGGTGAAGGACTTCCTGACGCGTTCGGAGGGCTTAGAAATACATTCAGATACAAAAACTTTGAGTTCTCTTTTGCTTTTGTTTATAATATAGGAGGTACGATTTATGATGATGCGGCTAAACGTCAATTGGGTGTTGTGACGGATTGGAATATGCGTCGAGATGTGTTTGATAGATGGCAAAAACCAGGAGATGTTGCGACTTATCCACAATTGACTATGGATATGCGTAATTGGGGCGGAAACGCCAATTTCTGGCAAAATAATCACTCGCTTTGGTTGTATGACGGAACTTATGTGCGTTTGAGAAATATGCGTTTGGGTTATACTATTTATCCAAAAGGAAATAAAATACAGCAAATTAACTTGTTTGTTTCTGGCACAAATCTTTGGACTTGGGCAAAAGAATATACAGGTTGGGATCCAGAAGTATCAAGAAATCGTTCAACAGATCAGCAAAGAAACGTCGGTGGTTATGGTATTACCTATCTTTCACCGCCACAAGAAAAAACATTCAATTTCGGAGCAAGTATTAAATTTTAATTCATTGTGCTATCGTTCCAAACAATAGCACAGTGCAACAATAAAAGAATGAAACAATTATTATATAAATATTTTATTATTTCCGCAATTGCCTTGTTTTTTACAGCCTGCGGAGATAGTTATTTGGCAATACCACCAGAGGATAATTTAACTTTGGAGGAATTTATGGGAACGCCAGAGAAAGCACAACAATTGCTGAATAGTTCTTATAATGCTTTGCGTTCAGGCAATTTTATGGGCGGACAAATGCAGTTTATGTCGGATTTGATGTCCGATAATATTAATGGTGATTTGATTACAAATGGAGATTGGCTCGCTCATTATACGCGTACAACTGATATTTTTTTAGGTACAACTCGAACGATGATTCACGATGGTGGAAAAGTAGCTGCTAGGGTTAATCAGTTGATTGAAAATATTGATATTGTACAGGGATTAAGCGAAACTGATCGTAGTAGAATGATTGCAGAAGGCAAGTTTTTACGCGCCTTAGCTCATTTTGAAATGGTTCGTTTTTTCGGTCAACCTTATGGTTATACTACGAATAATACACATCCAGGGATTTCGATTCGCACGACTTATGGCAATGATACAGTGCCGCGTTCGACGGTTCATCAAGTTTATCAACAAGTTATTCAAGATTTCACGGAGGCGATGAATGACTTACCAGTTTCTAATAATGGTTATGCAACGAGCTGGGCTGCGAAAGGTTATTTAGCTAAGGTTTATTTTCAAATGAACGACTTTACCAATGCTTATGCTATGGCAAATGATGTGATTGAAAATGGTGGTTTTATGCTAGCCGATTCAATTGATCGCTTCAAAACAGGCGGAACGACTGAAAATGTTTTTGCATTATTAAGTACGGATTTTTATAATGATAATTCTGGTGGATATTTTTATAATATCTATCGACCAGATCCTAGTACTGGTTTTCCACAAGCAATCGCTTCAAAGGATGTTTGGAATGCGTCTTTATTAAATCCAGGGGATTATAGAAATAAATGGTTTGCGATTAATAATGAAGGAGAAGACAATGAATTTGTCACTGTGGCTAAATTTCCAGTAGTGGAAGTCGAATTTAATGTGCCTTTGGTTCATTTGACTGGATTGAAATTGATCCGTGCGGAATCTGCTGCCGAAGAAAGCCAAAACCTTGATCAAGCGCGTCAGGATATTTCTGATATTCGCCAACGAGCGAATTTATCCGCTTTATCTGCTTCTGCAAATGAGGCTTCAATTATTGCTGCTGCTCGTTTTGAGCGTCGTTTGGAGTTATTCGGAGAAGGCAATCGTTTGCATGAAATGAAACGAATTGCAGTTCGTAATCAACCAGATTTAAGAATTAGAGGCGCGATTTGGGATTGTCCAGGTTTGGTTTGTCAATTGCCAAGTAATGAGTTACAAGGTAATCCGAGCTTAACGCCAAATCCTGCTGGAGGATGTGATTAGAACTAGTTTTTTAAAAAAATAAAGTAATTAAAATGAAATATATTAATTTAAAAATAATTGTATTGGCTTTGTTCGTTATTGGCTTTTCGAGCTGTGATGAAGATGAAATTCCGCCGATTGGCGAGCCATCTAGCAAAGTATTGGGGATTCAAGATGAATGGACATTGACGAAAGTCGTTCAGGTCGATTTATTAACGCCATTTAATGAAAATTCGATGGATGTATCTGGGGTTTTTATTGGAAATGCACCTGCTGCTATGAGTTTTGATGCGGATAATTATACCATTAATTATGGTTCTTCGCCTGAAGGATTATTAGGAACTGGCGGAACTTGGGCATTCGATGATAACGATTATCCAACTAATATCACGTTAACTTCTAATGGTGAAACCTACGTAGTAGATTTGAACAGAACGGTTAGAGAAACGGATTTAACACTCGAATTTGAATTGAAAAAGGTATGTGAAGGTGTTGAATCTATTGCTTATCAATACGTTTTTACTAGATAAAATTATTCGATTGTTTTGTCTCGCTGATTGTTTGATTGTGATGATGATTATGAGACATCAGAGAATTATATGAAAATTAAAAAATATGAAATTAAAGTTTATATATATTGGCTTAATGCTCTTGTTAAGCAATGTGGCTTTTGGTCAAAAAACATGGATCGAAACAACGGATGGTTCAGATTTTGCGCCAGACAAAGAAGTCAAAATTTATGTGGATATTAAGAATTGTGATTGCCAAAGATTGTTAGGTGCAACGGAAGTTTTTCTTTGGACGTGGAATCCCGCAGGAGATGAAGATAGATCGGCAGATAATAAAAACGGAGAATGGACCGCTTCTAATCCGACAATGGCATTCACTTCAGAAGGTAATGATGTTTGGAGTTTTACTATGATTCCGACGGACTTTTATAATGTAGATGCAGATGTTGTTTATGAGAATGATTTTTCTTTTTTAGTAAAGGCATCTGATGGTTCTGGTTTAGGTGGTGGGGGTTGTGATGAGGATAAAACGGAAGATTTACAAATCTTAGTCGAAGCTCCTGTCACGATATTACCAAAAGTCTATAGTTTTCCTTTTACTGTAATTGGAGACACACTTTATACGAGTGATCAAGATGTTTTTACCCTCATTTATAATAATGCTGAGGAAGAAAAAACAACAATGCAAAATTTAGACGAAGCTTGGGTTTATGCTCGTGGAATGGGAACGGATGGCAATACCTACAAAGTCGAAAGTTTGAATAATATTGGTAATAATCCAGCATTGAAAATGACAAAAGTGGGAACAGCTCGGTTTCAGTTATCAATAATTCCACGACGATTTTTTCCAGATTTGCCGCAAGGTGTTGGTATTGAATCTATTCGATTTCAGATTTTAAAATGGGCTCCTCCAGGAATTTCATTGGATGAAATTATAGATGGAGAGTTTATGTATCATTTTAATTGTAATTAATATTATTCGGATTATTTTTAATGAAAAAGCGTGTTAATCAAAAATAGATTGACACGCTTTTTTATTAAAATATGTAATGATTTTATCACTGTTTTATAGTCTTTTAGAATAACCTCTCATCATTTTCTAAGATCAACTATCTCTCCAAAGCAAACGGGATAGAGATTGATACCTTGAGCAGACAAATCATAACTGGCTTTATAGAAATGATAATATTTCATTGGATTCTTTTTAAGAATTGGAAAATTGCAATAAAAAAAGTAACGGAATACAAAAAAGTCAGTCGCTAGATTAAATCATTTTTTGGTAAAATGAGGATTTAATTAGATATTTTATTCATATTAAAATAGATTTAATTAAATTTAACCTATTCTAAGAAAAGAAGCAAGTTTCGAGTATAATAGTCCTAATTTGTGCTTGAAGTTTACTAAAAATACTTAATATACTATGGCAGAAGAAAGAGTTTGGTTAAAAAATTATCCAAAAGGTGTACCTGCAAATATTGATGCAGACAAATTCGCTACGGTCGAAGAAATGTTGAAGGGCTGTTTTGCTAAATATAAAGATAAAGTAGCTTTTTCTAACATGGGAAAAGATCTTACTTTTGGCGATTTGGATACTTACTCTAAGCAGTTTGGCGCATATTTGCAATATCGAGGCTTGAAAGCAGGCGATAAAATCGCACTGATGATGCCGAATTTATTACAATATCCGATTGCTTTGTTTGGTGCATTGAGAGCTGGAATCATCGTCGTGAATACGAATCCACTATACACACCACGCGAAATGAAGCATCAATTTACCGATGCTGGCGTAAAAGCAGTGGTGATTGCTGAAAATTATGCCGCGAACTTAGAGAAAATCATCGCGGATACTGATATTAATGTAACGATCGTAACGCCTTTGGGCGAAATGCTCGGAATGATTAAAGGTACGATTGTTAATTTGATGGTCAAACATGTCAAAAGATTAGTGCCTAAATATAATTTGAATAATACGGTTTCTTTCAAACAAGCACTTTCGGAAGGCAAACGGATGAAATTGGCTGAACACGAAGGAAAACCAAATGATACCATTCTCATTCAATATACAGGCGGTACGACGGGTGTATCAAAAGGAGCAGAGTTAACGAACAAAAACTTAGTAGCTAATATGTTACAGGTTCAAAGTTATATGTTTCAATTTTTAACTGATGGGGAAGAGGTGGCGCTTTCTCCTTTGCCGATGTATCATATTTTTGCGTTTACAGTTCATTGTTTAGCATTGTTGAGTATTGGAACTAAAAATGTATTAGTAACAAACGCGCGAGATTTGCCTTCTATCATTAAGGAATTTAATCAAAAAGAGCCAATTTCGATTATGACTGGTGTTAACACGCTATTTAATGGTTTGATCGCTCAAGAAAATTTTGCTGCTGCGAATTTTGAAAAACTTAAATTTGCAGTTGGTGGAGGAATGGCGGTTCAACCTCATGTAGCTGAAAAATGGCAAAAAATTACTGGAAAACCATTAATAGAAGGTTTTGGAATGACGGAATCTTCTCCTGTGGCAAGTTGTAATCCAATAGATGGAACAGATAAAATTGGTACAATCGGAATGCCTTTGCCTTCTACCGAAATGCGAATTGTGGACGAAGATTTGAATGTTTTGGCGCAAGGACAACGCGGTGAAATCCAAATCCGTGGCCCACAAGTCATGAAAGGATATTACAATCGAGCGCAAGCAACAACCGATACAATCAAAGATGGTTGGTTATGCACAGGTGATATTGGATTGATGGACGAAGATGGTTTTTTCAAAATTGTTGATCGTAAGAAAGATATGATTTTGGTTTCTGGTTTCAATGTTTACCCGAATGAAATCGAGGCAGTTTTAGCTAGTCATCCGAAAATTTCGGAAGCGGCGGCTATTGGTGTTCCTGATCCGAAATCAACGGAAGCAGTCAAGGTATTTATCGTTAAATCAGATTCTTCCTTAACAATAGAGGAGGTCAAAACATTCTGTGCAGCCAATATGACAGGGTATAAAAAACCTAAACATATTGAATTCAAAGATGATTTGCCAAAATCGAATGTCGGTAAAATATTAAGACGGAAATTAAAAGAATAATTAATTTATTTATTCCTAAAATGGCTTTTCGATCAACCGAAAAGCCATTTCTATATCAATGATTATGATAATAAAAAAAGATCCAACTTTAGGTGATTTACAAGCTTATACGAAAGAAGTTTGTGCCAAAAATGGTTGGGATAAAGGCGGTCATTTAGAGACATGGCTTTTGTTTACAGAAGAAATTGGAGAATTGGCGAAAGCTATCCGAAACCATAATAAATTGTATCAAGAAGCTGCGAAGGGCGATAATAAGGCTAATTTAGAAGAAGAATTTGCCGATGTATTGAGTTATGTTTTCCACTTAGCCAATGATTTCGATATTGATTTGGAAAAGGCATTCCGAGAAAAAGAAGCCATTAACGCGAAAAGAAGCTGGGGAGGGGATAATTGACAATGGACAATGGACAATGGACAATGGACAATGGACAATTGACAATGTCTGAATTGGCGTGTTAGATTTTGTTGTTGTATGAAATTTGGGAATAAAAAAGCTATTTTAAGTATTTTATTACTCAAAATGGTTTTTCTAAACCAAAGACCTACGCGCTAACTCAGCATTATCAATTATCAATTATCCATTGTCAATTGAGAATGTTTGAATTGGCGTGTTAGGTTTTGTTGTTGTATGAAATTTGGGAATAAAAAAGCCATTTTAAGTATTTTATTACTCAAAATGGCTTTTTTAAACCAACATTATCACTGTTTTGGGCTAAAGCCCGACTGGTTGGTATCTTATTGTCACCGCACTAAAGTAGCGGTGCAATTGATTTTTTCAAATAAGAACCTGCTGCTAAACCAAAGACCTACGCGCTAACTCAGGCATTGTCCATTGTCAATTATCCATTATCAATTAAAAAAAGCCTAGTGTCTGAAATGACGAGTGCCAGTCATTGCCATTGATAAATCGTTATTATCACAATAGTCGATGCTTTCTTGATCACGAATAGAACCGCCTGGTTGAATAACCGCAGTTATGCCCGCTTTGTCAGCGATTTCTACACAATCAGGAAACGGAAAAAATGCATCAGATGCCATTACTGAGCCAGCTACATCAAAACCAAAAGCTTGTGCTTTGATGATCGCTTGACGACACGCATCAACACGAGAAGTTTGACCGCAACCACTACCGATTAATTGACCATTTTTTGCTAAAGCAATCGTCTTTGAGTTTAAGA
>CAKZLL010000456.1 GCA_937125475.1 uncultured Saprospiraceae bacterium
TGGCTTATGCAGAAAACGCCTATACTAAACGACAATTTAGTGAAGCGATGAAATATACGCATAAAGCTATTGAGCTTTCCGAAAAACTGGAAAACAAAACAGTCTTTGGTCAAATTTATTTATTGAAAGGCAAAATCCTAAATTCTCAAGGAAAATATGCCCAAGATAATGATTTGATGGAAGGTGCAGTATCTTGTTTTGAGCAAGCTGAACAGCACAGTTATTCAGTTAATCCAGCCGAAATATATTTACAATATGGGCATGTTTATTTTAATCAAAAAAATTATGATGCCGCCTACAAAAGCTATCATATTGCTTTAGCCAATGCCGAAAAAACCGAAAACTTACCTATTATATTAAAATCTATGACGGCAATTAGCCGAGTAGAAGTAGCACTAAAAAAGTTTAAATCCGCTTTAGAGATTGCCGAAAAAATTCAGTTTTTCTTAGAAGAGGAAATCAATCCAGCGATTGAGGTAGAATGCCGAGAGCAATTTCTAATGGCTTGTCTTAGAATGGGCAAATTTTCTGAAATCAGCAAATATGCTCCGAAGGCACTCAAATTAGCTCAAAAAATAGGCGATGTAGAAAATGAAGCTAAAATTTTGAATGTTTTTGCGATTTCATTTGCCAAAAAAGGCGAATATAAAGCAGCTTTTGATCATTTAGTTCAATCCAAATTGATTAGTGAAACGATTGGTTTTCACGAATATACTGCTAAATCTTTGATTAATATTTCCAATATTTATTCGGCACTTTCTAATCAGAAAGAATCCTATCAAAATCTAAATAAATTACTTTCTACTCCCGAATTATTGAATGCCATTGATGATTATACTAAAGGCATTTTATATTATAATTATGCTTGTATTACTTATTCGATTAACAGGGAAAAAGAGGGGATTGAGTATTTATTTAAAGCACAAAAATTAGGAAAAGCTTATAATAATGTTCGTTTAATCGCTAGAGCTCAATATGAATTAATGCGCATTCATTTGGAACAAGGTCGCATTGATGAAGCATTAAAATTAGCCCAAATCACAGAAAAATTTCATAAAGACTTAGGAGAAGGACAAGGCTCGGAATCTCATCATGCAAATATTGCAGAAGCTAATTTTATTCAAAAAAATTATGATAAAGCTATTCAATACGCTTTAAAAGCTGTTACACAAGCCAATAAAGTCCAAAATCATAAGACTAGAAAACGGAGTTATAAAATTTTAGCCCAAATATATAAGGCAAAAAATGACTTTGCTAATGCTTATAATTACTTAGAACTCTACTCAGAGGCATCCGAATTTTTCTTTAAAGAAATGCGTCGTAGATCTATGATTGACCTAGAAATGAAGTATGAAATCAAGGAAAAAGAGAAAGAAATCGAACTCCTGAAATCCAAAATGGAGTATCAAAAATTAGAACTAAAACACGCACATCAATTAGCTGAACGCAATCAAAAAATAGCCGAAGCTCAAGAGGATATTAAGCAATTTACTTATGCCGTTTCTCATGATTTGAAAGAGCCACTTCGCATGATTGGCAGTTTTTCAAAATTATTGTTTCGGAAATATGCTCCAAATGCTGATGAAGCCGACTTGGATTATTTCAATTATATTTCTGGTGGAGTAGCTCGAATGACTGCTTTATTGAATGGTTTATTGGAATATGGGCGATTAGGCAAGCATCAAAACAATGAAGAATGGATTAATTTGCAAGAAATGATGGAAGAAATTCTGATCACGCTTTTTGTTAAGATCAAAGAAAGCGAGGCGCAAGTTACATTTAATACAATGCCGACGATGTTTAGTAATCGGATGATGGTCTTTCAATTACTTCAAAATTTAGTGGCTAATGCCGTTAAGTTTAAACGAAAAGGTATTGCACCCGAAGTCATTATTGAATATAAAGAAACATCAAATGAACACCTTTTTTCTATAAAAGATAATGGAATTGGGATTCCAGAAGAACAACAAGAACGAATTTTTAAAATTTTCGCTCGCCTTCATCGCAAAGATGAATATGAAGGTACAGGTGTTGGTTTGGCGATGTGTCGAAAGATAGTGACTTATCTCAAAGGCGAAATTCATTTAACTTCTACTGTAGGAGAAGGCACTACATTTTTTATTCAATTTCCTAAAGCAGAGATACCTGAGGAAATAATGAATGATTAGAAACAAGGAAATAATTGAATAAATTTTCATTTCGATTTACATTCCCTACTTATTGTTTATTTTTGCTTCAAAAAAAAATTTATGACCAATTCTATTTTAGTCAAAGACAAATATTTCAAACCATTCATCAAAGAAGCTGCTATTTTAGAACGCATCAACGAAATAGCTGCTCAGATCAAAGATCGTTATGAAGGCAAACGCCCAATTTTTTTAGCGGTCTTAAACGGCTCTTTTATGGTTGCTTCCGATTTAGTCAAATCAATGGATTTTGATTGTGAAATCACTTTTACTAGTCTTTCTTCTTATCAATCTATGGCTTCGAGCGGTGAAGTTCAAACCCTTATCGGACTAAAAAACAGTATCGAAAATCGCCATATTATTATCGTAGAAGATATTATTGATTCGGGTCGAACGATGCATCATTTCTTGAAAACACTCCAAAAAGAAAAACCTGCTTCTGTTGCTATTTTTACTTTATTATATAAACCAAATGCCATTGTTTTTCCTTTAGAAATTGATTATATTGGTTTTGAAATAGATAACAAATTTGTCATTGGTTATGGCTTAGATTATGACGAATACGGGCGACAATATCGCGATATTTATCAGTTAGATGAAAAATAATACTAGTTTTTAATGAAAGAACTCAT
This sequence comes from uncultured Saprospiraceae bacterium, assembly GCA_937125475.1. GTDB lineage: Bacteria > Bacteroidota > Bacteroidia > Chitinophagales > Saprospiraceae > CAKZLL01. The sequence continues at coordinate 2,819 of CAKZLL010000456.1, forward strand.
CAGAATAGCCATTCGAAAAATAGAGGGTTTATTTACTTTTCCTGACTACTGGATGATTGTAGATCGGTGGTATAAAAATATTTTTATTACCATATATGGAATTGTCCTAACTATGATTGGAATTGTTCTTTTGTGCCAAATAAATTATCTTTTTACTAAAAAAATAATTTACGCTATATTTCTTCCTCCAATTGGTAGTTTCATCATTTTTTATGGTATCTCCTTGCTTCGTTCAGTCTTCTGTAATCTATATTACTCCATACAAATATCGATTTCTGGAGAAATTATAGATGGACTAATTCAAAATTCAGATAAATCAAGTCATCATACTTGCTTTTTTGCAATAGAATATAAAGCACCACTTCCCAACCATAGATTAGAGGATTTTAGACAAAGGTCTTCTATTAAAAAAAATCATTTTCACTGGAAAAAAGTCGAAAATGCTAGATATTTTAAAATAAAGTACTGGAAAAAAGATCCTAAAAAAATCAAAATACTTTGGAGATATTAACGAAAAATTTTGAATGAAAGAATATATCAGAACTGCCATACAATTTTTTGAATATTTATTCACGCGACCAACTCACTGGATCGTTACAGCTCCACTGTACAAAATCATTTTTGTTTGGCTCATTTTCTATATGTCTATAGGATTTTTAATGACTGCTGGCGGTGTTTTTTCATTATTTAGAACAGATTTATTTTTCAAAGAAAGTTTTTTCTATTCATTATTTGTACTGGCTATCGGAGGCATCCTTATCTTTTATGGCGCATCTCTACTTCATTTGGCGATTTATAATGTTTATTATTATATTCGAATAATGATTTCTGGAGAAATAGTAGACGGCAAAATCACTAAGGTAAAATTCATACGCCAAAGAGATGGCGGAAAAAATTCCAGTCCTAGTTCTTATAACTTTTCAGTCGAATATCAAGCACCGCTCAATGGTACTAATTTATTTGATATTACACATAGTACTTCCATCAATCAAAGCCACATGTATTCAGATTTAGTCATAGAAGGGCAAAGTATAAAGGTCAAATATTGGAAAAAAGACCCTAGAAAAGCCCATGTCCTTTGGAATAAAAGTTATAAATAAGCATAGGATAAAATACATTTTACGACATATAACACAAATAGAATGGTTTTTGTAGATAAACATTGAACATGACATGGACGTTATATAAAATTGATATAAGTTTGTAACTTAGATCAACGAAAAGACAATAAACAATAATCATATATGCAATTTCTATATCCTGCATTCTTATTTGGATTAGCAGCACTCGCCATTCCGATTATCATTCATTTGTTTCATTTTAGGCGCTTCAAAAAGGTATATTTCACTAATGTGAAATTCCTAAAAGAAGTCAAGGAAGAAACAAGCGCTCGCTCTCGTATTAAAAATCTTTTAATACTGATTGCTCGATGTTTGGCTCTTGCTTGTTTGGTCTTCGCTTTTGCCCAGCCTTTTATTCCACACAAAGGGGCGGCTGTTAAAACGGGACAAAAAGCTGTCAGTTTATTTGTTGATAATTCCTTTAGTATGAGTTCGTTGAGCCAAGATGTACCGCTCATCGAAAAAGCAAAACAAAGAGCGCGTCAGATTGTTTCGGCATATGATGTAGAGGACGAATTTCAAATTCTGACCAATGATTTTGAAGGAAGACACCAAAGATTAGTTAGTCAAGAAGATGCGCTTGCATTGATTGATGAGATTAATGTAACGCCTTCGGTTAAGGAAATGTCGAAAGTTGTTGCGCGTCAAAAACAAGTCCTGACCACCGCAAAAGCAGATCATAAAGAAACCTATATTATATCTGATTTCCAGAAAAATGTAACGGATATTCAAGCCAGCGACGATACCTCTGTTATGGTTCATTTAGTACCATTACAATCCGTACAACAACAAAATATAAGTGTTGATTCGTGTTGGTTTGAAGCGCCTGTACAAATGATTAATCAAACAAATCGCTTGATTGTCAAAATTACCAATCATAGTAATGATGATCGTGATGATGTGCCTTTGGCATTAAAGCTTGATAACCAAGTGAAGCCAATTGGCAATATCAAAGTAAAAGCGAACAGTACCTCTTATGACACGGTTAATATGACAATTATCCGAACGGGTTGGCATGAAGCGGAATTGTCTATTCAGGATTTTCCAATCAATTTTGATGATGCCTATTTCTTTTCTTTTAATGTAGAATCGGAAGTCAAGGTTCTTTCTGTTAATGAAACTGTTCCGAATAAATATATTAATGCCGTTTATGGTCAAAATCCATTTTTTAAATTAGAAAATCAATCGAATACTAAAGTCAATTATTCTGCTTTTTCGACTTATAAATTGATCATTCTAAATAACTTAAAGTCGGTCTCGTCGGGTTTAGCTCAGGAGTTGTTGACTTATGTCAAAAATGGTGGAAATGTTATTGTATTCCCAAATGCTAGCGCATCAACTGCGGCATACAACAGTTTTTTAGCACCATTTAATACCAATCAAATCACTTCTTTTGAAAAGAAAAACCGCGAAGTCAGTGAAATCAATACAGATGGTTTTGTCTTTAAAGACGTTTTTATAAATAAAAATTCAAATATTCGTTTGCCTGCAACTTCTGGCAATTTCAAACTAAAACGCACAAGTAACACGGGCGAAGAACCACTTTTAAAATATAGAGATGGTACATCGTTTTTTAGTAAGTATAAAATAGAAAAAGGTAGTCTGTTTTTATCGGCTGCACCAATTGATACCGATTTTAGTAATTTGGTTCAGAATGGAGATATTTTCGTTCCGATGCTATACAAAATTGCAATTTATTCTGATCGATCTTTAAAAATTGCTTACACAATTGGACGGGATAATTTATTAGAGGCAGATAATACGGTTTCTAATACTGAAACGGTTTACAAATTGCAAGGATCAGCAGAAGAATTTATTCCACAACAACGCTCAGTTGGTTCAAAAGTCATTTTAGGTGTTGGTGAACAAATCAAAGAAGCAGGTTTTTATAACTTGTTTTTGCAAGCTGACAAGCCACTGAATACCTTTTCTTTTAATTATGACAGGAAAGAATCGAACTTACAATACCTCAATACCACAGCCTTGAAAGCTATTGGAGGTGAAGCAATTGATGTAATTGAATCTACTGCTGCAACGAATTTTAAAGCCTTGATTGGTGAGCGAAGCAAAGGTATTGTGCTTTGGAAGTGGTTCATTATTTTTGTACTTGTTTTCTTAGGTATTGAGACTTTATTATTGCGATTTTGGAAAACGTAAACTACATATAGTAAATGAAATCAAACTATAAAATAAAATTATTACAAAATAGCATAGGAAAATACTCCTATGCTATTTTTATTTTATTGCTTTTTTTTATCTCTTGTGACCAAGAAAAGGGCTATGAATTAGAACTTCCTTCTCACTTTCCAACACCCAATATTCCAGCCGATAACTCATTAACAATCAATCGAATTAACTTAGGTAAGAAGCTTTTTTTCGATCCGATGTTATCTAAAGACACGACGGTTTCTTGCGCTTCTTGCCATTTTCCGACGCAAGCATTTAGCGATACTTTGCCGCTAAGTCGTGGTATTCATAGAAATTTAGGCAAACGAAACGCGCCTAGTTTGCTCAATGTGGCGTTTGTTCCACAATTATTCAGAGATGGAGGTGTTCCAAATTTAGAAATTCAAGTCATTTCTCCTTTAGAAAATCCTAATGAAATGGGTTTTAAATTGCGTGATGCCGCCGAACGCCTTTCCGAAAATGATTTGTATCAAAAAATGAGTAAATCTGCTTATCAACGGGAGTTTTCGCCCTATGTTTTGGTGCGGGCTTTAGCGGCTTATCAACGGACTTTAATCGGAGGAAATTCGAGGTATGATTTATTTCAATTTCAAAATCAGAAAGATCAATTATCAGAAGGTGAACAACGTGGAAGGCAGCTTTTTTTTAATCAAAAAACAAACTGTAGCTCATGCCATGAAGGCGTTTTGTTCACGAATTTTGCTTTTGAAAATAATGGTTTGCATGAAACTTATAAAGATGTAGGCAGAGCAGGCGTGACAATGAAACAATTGGATAAATTCAAGTTTCGAGTGCCTTCTTTACGAAATGTTGAATTGACTGCACCTTATATGCACGATGGTAGTTTTGCCAATCTTGAAGCAGTGATTGAGCATTATAATCAAGGCGGAAAACAACATTTGCAACAAAATCCGCTCATTCGACCATTATATTTAACCGAAAGGGAAAAAGCGGATTTAGTTGCATTCCTAAAAAGCCTAACGCATCAAAATTGAAATAATAACGGTTTCATGCCTAAAACAACTTGCCAAATAATTGCGACTGCTGCATAAAGATAGTTGGAGATTTTACGCACATAAAATTTCATTTTTTTATGATTAACATCAAATCCAGCTAACTCAAAAACATGGGCATAAAAAGTATAATCGTCTTTTTCTTCTAAATCGTGGTGCTTATTAACGACACAAATACCTAGAAAATCAAATTGTAATTGTACAATAACATAAGCCAAAATACACAACCGCCAATCCACTAAAAATGGCGCAAACCAAGACAATAACATTATTGATAAATGAAACCAAAAGGCAAAATTAAAAGTTTGTTTTTGTGTATTCATGTTAGTTTTTTTGATTCTGAAATGTAATACGCATTTCAATTAAAGAATTTACAGAAGGCAAATTGATTACACTGTAACAAAAGTTTTATAATCAATTGCACCGTCACTTTAGTGCGGTGACTGATCAGGTTTAAATATCTCGACTTTAGTCGAACATATTGATAATGTGGCGGTTAAAACCGCGATCTTAGCCCATTTTAGTTCACCACGCTAAAGCAGCGGTGCAATTAAAAAGGTTAATAAATTTATGTTACAGTGCATTGATTAAGGCAAATAAACCAAAGCCGTCATTACTTTTTCCATTTTCAACCGAATGAATTTACTCTTGCCTGTAAAGTTATTCGCAATAATGGTATAAGCTAATAATTTGCCTGACTTAGTTTTCGCGTATCCTGTATAAGCGCGACATCTTCGCATTGATCCACTTTTTAAACGAATATTGCCTGCCGCTTTTGATTTTTTAAACATATAAGAACCAGTGCCTGTTCGTCCTCCGATGGCAAGCGAGCCATATAAATGATCGAAAATTCCTTTGTCTTTGGCTGTTTTTCGCATGATTTGGGTCATTTGGTAAGTCGTTACACCATTTCTAGGCGATAAACCACTTCCGTCTTCCATAAAAAATCCATCCATATCCATACCGCGATCTTTCCAAAAATCCTTGACCGCTTCTATGCCTTTTTCGGTTGATGCTTCGCCTTTTCGCTTTTTGCCCATTGTTCGGAGTAATGCTTCTGCATATAAATTGACGCTTTTTTCGTTGGTTCTTTTAATAATCGCACTCACTGTTGGGGATTTTATAGTGAGTAACGTTTTTCGACTACGATATTTATCTTGTCCTTCTCTTCGATATTCAAAAATATTTTTTGCCATTTTTTTAGTCTCTATTCCGCTCGCTTCTAGTTCTTGAATTAGGCGATAAGCCGCATAAAAAGGCGGGTCTGGAATTGCTCCTTTTATTGTGAATTTCTTTTTACCAACAGGAATTGTACCGCGCAAATAACGCGTAGAAGTATAAGGCGCTCCAAAGAAATAAGCATTATCACCCGTTCCACTTTTGTCAGATCTAACTTCATTTATAAAAGTTAAATAAGGCATTTTAGGAGAAACATTAGCAATACTTGGAATAGAATTAAGCTTTAACTTTTGCTGAAAAGATAGGTAAAACATATTTTCATGAATATTCAATCCGCTCGCTCCTCCCCCATAATAGTTTGCAATATCGTTCCATTGCCAATTAGCCGCAGGCATAGAAGTCGTGAAATAAGAACCATCACCAATGACTAAACCATTGATTTTTTTAATACCATGCTCTTTAATACTTTGAATTAATTTCCCCATTAATTCATTTAATCGCATGACTTTATCCATTTTGGAAGAACCTAAAGTCGGGTCGCCTGTACCTGTGATATAAATATTTCCATCCAAAACGCCATTTTTGATTTTCCCGTCATATTCCAATTTTGTCTTGAATGTATAGGAATGTCCTAAAATACTCAGTGCTGTGGCAGTTGTTACGGCTTTCATCGTTGAGGCAGGCACTAAACTCATATTGGGCTGATATTGTCCAACCATTTTACCCGTTTCGACTTCCATTGCACAAAAGCTCAAACTCGCATATTTCATCGGTTCAAAACTAAGTATTTCTTGAATAGCTTGCGGAATCGTGAGTTGAGCCTTAGAACTAATCGACAAAATAACGAAACAGGTAATTAGGAATAAAGAACGCATAGTGTTTTCATTTTTTTTAAGTAGTAATACAATAACATTGGGTGTATAACAAATTGTCACTCGAATAAAAAATAGTTTTTTATTTAAACCTTTAACCTCCCTTAATCCCTCCAAAGGAGGGAAAACATAGCGTGGC
>CAKZLL010000457.1 GCA_937125475.1 uncultured Saprospiraceae bacterium
CAGGGCTTGGCATGGGACAAAATACGATTAGAGTGAAAAATAATAGCGGTTGTGAAACAGAATATACAAGCAACCCGATCATTTTAGATTTCAGTACTTGCGTCGAAATTTGTAATGATGGCATTGATAATGATGGGGATGGTTTGATTGATTGTGATGATCCAGATTGTGATGATGTGGGTACTGTCAATGATATTAATAATAATTAAATTATTTTCAAGGTTTTCCTTGAAATACATTCTACTTACAGATAGTATTATTCTATATTGAAAGCAATATTAGAAAAACAAGGTTCTTTATGGTTTTATTTATTCCATATAAAACCATAAAGAACCAATAAAATCAATAACCCCTGATTGCTAATCATTTATAAATTTTCAACTTTTAACTCGCATTAGGTTCTCGATAATTAAGTGTGAATGCATAAGTTTTATCGTATACTCATCAGACGCATGAATTACAGTTCTGTGTGTTTTAAACTATTAAGTAGTCAGACAGAAATAATAGCATTTTTTTTATTTTACTTTTCAATTGCACCGCTACTTACTTCTGCTCAGTCACTTAAAATACATTAGCCCCGAAGATACAAAAGCATCTTCGGGGCTAATTACTAATAAAAAGGACATTGACACTATTATTCAATATCCTTTTCAAAGGATTAAATTTCGTGAAAATTACTAATTAATCAACTATTCCACTAAGTTTGATTTTTGATCATAGTAATTATTAACCGTTTATAATTCACATTATTATTCCAAAATACTCTTGTAAGCTTCCGAAAAAACATCTCTTCCTATAATCAATTTCATAATTTCAGAAGTACCTGCATAAATACGATTAACACGAGCATCGGTAAATAATCGACTGATTTCATACTCTTTCATATAACCTGCTCCGCCATGTAATTGCACGCCCAAATCCATCATTTTCCACTCGATTTCGGTCGCAAGCAATTTCGCTTTCGCTCCAGAATTAGCAGTCAAATCTCCTGTATTATTCAATTTTACACAATGATCAATATAGCTTTGAAGCATATCAATTTCCGCGTCCATTTCTGCCATTTTAAATTGTGTATTCTGAAAAGCAGACAATGGTTTGCCAAAAGCAGTACGTTCCATCACGAATTTTCGAGTAATATCAAAGGCATGACGGGCATTAGATGCCGATTGACAAGCTACAATCAAGCGTTCCTCAGCTAGTCCAGCCATCAAGTAATAGAAACCTTTCCCAGGCTCGCCTAAGATATTTTCTTTAGGGATTCTAACATTATCAAAAAATAATTCGGCAGTATCTTGTCCTTTCAAACCCATTTTTTCAAGGTTTTTGCCACGTTTAAAACCCGTCATTCCTGCTTCAACAATACATAAAGTCAGTGCAGATTTGCTATCATTCGGAACGGTTCTAGCTGCTACAACCACCAAATCTGCGTTTATTCCGTTTGAAATATAAGTTTTGTTTCCTTTCAAAATAAAATCATCACCATCAGGTGTTAAGGTCGAACGCATACCAGACAAATCACTTCCTGCATCAGGTTCAGACATTGCGACAGCTAGAATTTTTTCTCCACTCACACAAGGCGGTAAAAATCGCGCTTTTTGCTCTTCTGTCCCTAACTTGTCGATATAAGGACCAACCAAGCGACTATGCAATGTATTGAACCATTCCATACAACCCGCACGGATCGTTTCCTCAATAATCAATTGTTCATAACGGAAATCTCTATCGCCTAAACCGCCATATTTCTCATCAGGCCAAATCATCAAAAAACCTAACTCGCCAGCTTTGCGAAAAGCAGATCTATCAACTATACCTGCTTCGCGCCATTTGGGCATTTGTGGAGCAATCTCTTGCTCTAAAAAATCGCGGTAGGCTTCGCGAAACATATTTTGATCTTCTGTAAAATTTCTCATTCTTTTAGTACTATGCTGTTATTGTATTAAATACAGAATGCAAAGTAACTGATTTAGTTGCACTTTTTTAAAGAAATCAAATTATTAATAGGTTGAAAGGCATCAGAATTACATTAATCATAAAATAACCTTCATTTTTTTATCAATTAATAAAAAAACAAATCAACTTCAATACATAATAAATGCCTACTTTATCGCCATATTTGCTTATAAAAATTATACACATTTCAATTGAGGATGAGGTATAAATTCAAAAAAGATTTTATATACATCGCCCTTAATTGAAATATATATAAGTAGCTTTCTCATATTATAATCCATTAAAACCATTTAATATTAGAACGCAAAAATTAACCTTTTCCATATTTTGGTAAAAAAAGAAGGATTTTTTGGATGAAAATAATCAATTTTATACAAAGAAATTGTGGATTTTTAGGTATCAGATGCTTTCAAAGCATCCTATGCCTAGACTTTTATTATTTATTTTTCATAAAAAAAGGCTAAAACTTACTAAAATCTTTTTTATCAAAAAGCCCTTTAAAAGAAAGGTAGAACAAAAAAATAATTAAAAATCACATATGCATAATTATTATTTTAGTTCATTGATAATTTTTGTCTTTAAGTCTAATGTGGGCTTGCTCCGTTGCTCTAACTTCTTGAAAAACAACAGGGCAATCCACCACTGGACTAAAAAAATATTCATTCTGGCAAAATTGTCAATAAACCATTATCTTTTAATAATATTCAAAACGAGATATTTAAGATAAAAATCTAATATCCAACACAAACACCATAGAAAATTCGCCAAGAATTAATCTATAAAGAAATAAAAATGCCATTTCACCTGTTTTGCCAATTTTTTGTCACAAAATAATCATACGCAAAATATCAAAAAAAACATATACTCTTATTTTTTAATTTGGAAAACAAAATAAAATATCGAATTCGCAAGAAAAAATAGTTTTTCTTAAAAAAAATACTACAAAACCTTTGTTTTATTAAAAATAATATATCTTTGGTTCACTCTTTAAAAAAAGAAAATAGATAAGAAACATGAAATTTAACCTTCATATTGTCAATATTATTAGCATTGTCATTATTCATAAAGAATGATGGGATAGTTACTTATATCAATATAAGAACCTTTCTCATCACATTGAGAAAGGTTTTTTTTTACTGTTTTTTCATAAAAATGTCAGATAACAAAACAATGAAATTAAATAAATATAGCAAAAGATTAACGCAGGATCCATCTCAACCAGCGTCACAAGCAATGCTTTACGGAATTGGTTTGACAGAGGAAGATCTTAAAAAAGCCCAAATTGGCATCGTCAGCACAGGTTATGAGGGCAATACTTGTAATATGCACCTCAATGATTTGGCAAAAAAAGTCAAAATTAGCGTGCAAGCGAATGACTTGGTCGGCTTGATTTTTAATACTATTGGCGTAAGTGATGGTATTTCTAATGGAACAAAAGGCATGCGTTATTCTTTGCTGTCTCGCGAAATTATCGCGGATTCTATTGAGGCGGTTACAGGCGCTCATTATTATGATGGCTTAGTTACTGTGGTGGGCTGTGACAAAAATATGCCTGGTGCTATGATGGCATTAGGACGACTCAATCGCCCAGGAATTTTGTTATATGGCGGTACGATTTTTTCGGGTTGTTGGAAAGATAAAAAGCTTGATATCGTTTCTGCTTTTGAAGCATTGGGACAAAAATTTCAAGGCAAAATTTCAGATGAAGATTATTTAGGTGTTATCAAAAATTCTTGTCCAAGTGCGGGTGCATGTGGCGGAATGTACACCGCAAATACCATGTCTTCGGCTATCGAAGCAATGGGAATGTCAATTCCTTATAGCGCATCATTTCCTGCATTAAGCCCAGAAAAACAAGGAGAATGCGATCACATCGGAGCCTATCTTCGTAAGATTTTAGAACTAGATCTCAAGCCAAGAGACATTGTAACGAGAAAGTCTTTTGAAAATGCAACGACTGTAATTGTTGCGCTAGGTGGTTCAACGAATGCTGTTTTGCATTTGCCAGCAATGGCTCATAGTTTCGGTTTAGAATTTACATTAAAAGACATTCAACGAATCAGTGACAAAACGCCTTACATTGGCAATCTTAAACCAAGTGGCAAGTACCTAATGGAAGATTTGCACCGTGTCGGTGGCGTTCCTGCTGTGATGAAATATCTATTAGAAAATGGTTATTTGCATGGCGATTGTATGACTGTTACAGGTCAAACTATAGCTGAGAACTTGGCAAAAGTTCCTTCATTACAAGAAGGACAGGACGTTATTTATCCAATCGACAAGCCTGTAAAACCTAGCGGGCATCTTCAAATTTTGTACGGAAATCTAGCCGAAGATGGCGCTGTCGCGAAAATTACAGGAAAAGAAGGCGAATACTTTGAAGGGAAAGCCATTGTTTTTGATGATGAATTTTCAGCAATCGAAGGCGTAAAAAATGGAAGTGTCAAAAAAGGTCATGTATTAGTGATCAGATATGAAGGGCCTAAAGGCGCACCAGGAATGCCAGAAATGCTCAAGCCAACAAGTGCGATTATGGGCGCAGGTTTAGGCGCTGATGTGGCAATGGTTACAGATGGTCGTTTTTCGGGTGGTAGTCATGGTTTTGTCGTTGGTCATGTTAGTCCAGAGGCACATGAAGGCGGTTTATTAGCATTGATCAAAAATGATGATTTGATCAAAATTGATGCAGTTAATAATACCATCATTGCAGAATTGACCGATGAGGAAATTCAAAAAAGGCGCGATGCTTGGGTTCGTCCAGCATTAAAAGCAACAAGCGGCGCTTTATACAAATATTCAAAAGTAGTTAGTTCCGCAGCGAAAGGTTGTGTAACTGATTTATAATAAAAACTTAGCCCAATGAGGCAAATTTCATAAGTAACATCTTATAGGAATCAAAAACAAAAAATTATGGAAGCGATGCAATCGGCAGAACAACCATCAAAGTCAAAAGAAACAGCTCGAATAAAAGGAGCAGAAGCGGTTATCCGCTGTCTTCTAGCAGAAGGTGTTAACACGATCTTTGGTTATCCAGGCGGCGCAATTATGCCTGTTTATGATGCGATGTATGATTATCAAGATCAACTTCAACACATTTTGCCTCGACACGAACAAGGTGCAGTTCATGCTGCTGAAGGGTATTCTCGTGTCACTAGAAAAACTGGGGTTTGCCTCGCAACTTCTGGGCCTGGTGCGACTAATTTAGTCACAGGAATTGTTGATGCATTGATGGATTCTGTCCCAATGGTTTGTATCACAGGGCAGGTATTTAGTACGGTTTTAGGAACAGACGCTTTTCAGGAAACTGATGTGATTGGCGTGACTACTCCGATCACTAAATGGAATTATCAAATCACGAAAGCGGAAGATATACCAGAGGTTTTTGCAAGAGCATTTTATATTGCCAATTCGGGCAGACCTGGTCCAGTTTTGATTGATATTACCAAAGATGCGCAAAATAGTTTGTTAGATTTTCAATACGAAAAAAAGACTTTCGTTAGAAGTTATCATCCGCATCCGCCTGTTCAGAAAAATCAAATTCAAGCTGCTGCTGAATTGATCAATAGTGCGAAAAAGCCATTTATCTTAGCTGGTCATGGTATTCAAATTGCTGGTGCACAGGAAGAATTTAAGGCGTTTGTTGAAAAATCGGGTATTCCTTTAGCTTCAACAGCTCATGGTTTGTCTTCAATTTCTAGCAAACACCCATTAAATATGGGCATGTTGGGAATGCATGGTAATTATGGTCCTAATATGAAAACCAATGAATGTGATGTGTTGATTGCAATTGGAATGCGTTTCGATGATCGAGTAACGGGGAATTTGAGCAAATACGCCAAACAAGCCAAAGTCGTTCATATTGAAATTGACAATTCCGAAATTCATAAAAACGTATTCGCTAACGCGCCTGTTCATGCTGATGCAAAAGAGGCTTTAGCGGCATTATTGCCTTTGATCGAAGCGAATACCTATCCAGAATGGGTTGCAGAATTTGAAGAATGCGCTCGAATTGAATATGAAAAAGTAATCAAAAGAGATCTTTTACCTTCTCCGAATAATGAAATTCGTATGGGAATGGTCGTTCGTAAAGTCTCAGATCAAACTAAAGGTCAAGCTGTTGTTTGTACCGATGTTGGTCAACATCAAATGATCGCAGCAAGATATTACGAATATCAAAGCACTAATCAATGGGTTTCTTCAGGTGGTGCTGGTACGATGGGATATGGTTTGCCAGCCGCTTTTGGTGCAAAATTGGCTCAACCAGAACGCGAAGTTGTTTTGTTTGTCGGTGATGGTGGTTTTCAAATGACGTTGCAAGAATTGGGCATGTGTGCGCAATGGAATGTTGGGGTTAAAATCGTTTTACTAGACAATACTTTCTTAGGAATGGTTCGTCAGTGGCAACAATTATTTTTTGATCGTCGCTATTCTTCGGTTCATTTAGAAAATCCAGATTTCATCAAAATAGCAGAAGGTTTTGGCGTAACAGGCAAAAAAATTACGAAACCAGAAGAAGTAGATGACGCTATTGCGGAAATGTTGGCTTATGATGGTCCTTATTTATTGCATGTTATGGTCGAGAAAGAGGAAAATGTTTTCCCTATGGTACCGAGTGGCGCGTCAGTTTCGGAAGTTGTGCTTGAATAATTGAGAGTTGAGAGGGGAGAGTTGAGAGTTGAGAGATGAAAATGAGCCAATTAGCGCGATTTTTAATTATTAATTAAATTAATTATGGAAGAAAAGGAATTTACACTTTCTGTTTTTACAGAAAATAAAATAGGCTTAATGAGCCGCGTCGTAGCGATTTTTACGCGTCGACATATTAATATAGATAGTTTAAATGCCTCAGAATCGTCGATGAAAGGTGTTTTTCGCTTCACTATTGTTGTGAAAGTGACCGAAGAAACAGTCAAGAAATTGATCGGACAATTAGATAAGCAAATTGATATAATCAAAGCATTTTATTACGAAAGAAAAGATGTGGTGTATCAAGAAATTGCTTTATATAAAGTTCCAACCCATATTTTTTCTAATAGTCAAAAGGTGGAACAACTAATTCGCTCGTACAATGCGCGAATTTTAAATATCGAACCCGAGTACACTGTTATTGAAAAAACAGGTTTACAAAGTGAAATCGATGATTTATTAGAGGAACTTAAAAAAATAGGTATTTATGAATTTGTTCGTTCGGGCAGAGTAGCAATTACTAAACCGATGGAACAATTGACTAATTATCTAAAATCATTAAATCTCATGGAAGCGTAGTTATTAGACTTATATCGCAGCTAGTTAATTTGCTACAACGGGCAAATTTAATTTTGTACTGTTTTACTAAATCACTAGCCGCCATACAAGTCTATTCAACTACAATCAAGCAATAATAAAATAATAAAATTTTTCAAACATGGCTAAGATTACATTTGGAGGCGTTGAAGAAAACGTAGTAACGAGAGAGGAATTTCCATTAGAAAAAGCTCGCGAAGTATTAAAAAACGAAACAATTGCTATTATAGGATATGGTGTGCAAGGACCAGGTCAAGCATTAAATTTGAAAGATAACGGTTTTAATGTTATCGTTGGACAACGTAAAGAATCTAAAACTTGGGACAAAGCTATCGCTGATGGTTGGGTTCCTGGTGAGACACTTTTCGAAATCGAAGAAGCTTGTGCTAAAGGCGACATCATTCAATATTTATTATCTGATGCTGGTCAAATCGCATTATGGCCAACAGTAAAAGCACAATTAACTCCAGGAAAAGCATTATACTTTTCTCATGGTTTTGGTGTTACTTACAATGATCAAACAGGAATTGTTCCTCCTGCTGATATTGATGTAATTTTGGTTGCACCTAAAGGTTCGGGTACTTCTTTAAGAAGATTATTCCTTGCTGGAAAAGGTTTAAACTCTAGTTATGCTATTTTCCAAGATGCTACTGGTCGTGCTAAAGAGCGCGTTGTAGCTTTAGGAATTGGCGTTGGTTCTGGTTATTTATTTGAAACAACTTTTGAAAAAGAAGTTTATTCAGATTTGACTGGTGAGCGTGGTGTTTTGATGGGAGCAATCGCTGGAATTTTCGAAGCACAATACAATGTTTTACGTGAAAACGGTCATTCTCCTTCTGAGGCATTCAATGAAACAGTAGAGGAATTAACGCAAAGTCTAATGCCTTTAGTAGCTGAAAATGGTATGGATTGGATGTATGCCAACTGTTCTACTACGGCTCAACGTGGTGCTTTAGATTGGAAAAATCGCTTTAGAGATGCGACTTTGCCTGTATTCAAAGACCTATACAAAAGTGTTGCAACGGGTAATGAAGCTAAAATCACAATTGACGCTAATAGTCAAGATGATTACCGTGTGAAATTGGAAGCAGAATTAACTGAAATTCGCGAATCTGAAATTTGGCAAGCTGGTGCTGCTGTACGTGCATTACGTCCTGAGAATGCTTAATTGACAATTTATTGTTACCTTGTTCTATTGCTTCATTGTTGGATTAACTGAATTGGTTTCCAACAATGAAACAGTGGAGCACTAAATAAAAATTATACAATTCAGTTGAATTTTTCTTTTTATTTCTTTATTCTTGTCAAGAAAGTCTATTAGCTATCAACTATAATTGAGATGAAAACCGATACAATCAAAACTTACTTTCCATCGCTTATTGATATTGGCAAAGCTCAAAACCGTCTAGCCAAAGTCATCCGTAGAACACCATTAGAGCAACATTTTGATCTTTCGGAAAAGTATGGAGCAGAAATTTGGCTCAAACGAGAAGATCTTCAAGCTGTGCGTTCTTATAAAATTCGAGGCGCATATAATAAAATATCTGGACTCGACAAATCCGTTATTCAGAACGGTATTGTGTGTGCAAGTGCAGGTAATCACGCACAAGGTGTGGCACTTTCCTGTTACAAATTAAACATCAAAGGCACGATTTTCATGCCTACTCCAACCTCAAATCAAAAAATAAAAAAGGTCAAACAATTTGGTCAAGACTTCGTCAAGGTCGTCTTAATAGGCGATACTTTCGACGATGCCAGCAAAGCTGCTCAAGCTTTTTGTAAAAAAGAAGATGCGACTTATATTCCACCTTTTGATGACGAAAAAGTCATTGAAGGTCAAGGTACTATCGGGATGGAAATTTTGCATCAATTCGCTGGACATATTGATTATTTGTTTTTGCCAATCGGTGGTGGTGGTTTGTCTGCTGGTGTTTCTAGCGTTTTTCATCACCTTAGTCCCGATACTAAGATTATTGGCGTAGAGCCTCTAGGCGCAGCCGCAATGAAATTATCAATAGAAAAAGGCGAGCGCGTTTTATTAGAAGAAATCGACAAATTTGTAGATGGTGCGGCAGTTCAGCAAGTCGGTCAACTAAAT
>CAKZLL010000458.1 GCA_937125475.1 uncultured Saprospiraceae bacterium
AGAAACATCTTTGTGTAAACCTTCATATTTCTCTTTTCTCAATAATAAACGAACAAATTGTTCCACTAAATTTTGGGCGAAAGCCTCATCTTTTTTAACTAATCTTCCGATAATTGGACGAATAGCTTGACGAACATCTTCGAGCGGAGAAACCGCATAATTCGTTAGCGTTTCTTGTTTTTTCAATAAAGTCTCGTCCGAAAACTGCCCTAATAATTGAATGCCAATTGGTCTAATTTCCGCATTATTAGAATTTAATAAAATACCTAATAAATCATTTGGAAGTGTTTCTGCTGGGGTTATATGTTTAAGGAGTAATTGTCCAGCAAAAATTTGTTGCGCTCCATTGGATTGCTGTAATAATTGCTTGATCCATTTCAAATCAATGTTTGTCAGTTCATTAGCAAAATGCTTTTCCAAAAATAGGGTTATACTTTGATCATAATTATTGATTAATTTGGTCAGTAATAATTCTATTAAAATTGTTTTTTGTTCGCTATTTAAAAGAGTTGGATTGTAATTTCCTAAAATCCATTGCTGTGTTGTTTTGTTTCCGCTATTAACAATAGAGTTGACAAAACTCACTTGAGTAAAAAAGAATTTAATATTATTAGCAACCCAATTATGGGCAACGTTATTGGCTTTTTCATAAGAACAATTCAGCAATGCAGCGACTAAATCAGCATTTGGATTTTGAGCATCGTAGCGTTTTTGAGCTACATTCAAACCCAATTCATTGGTCTGTTCAAATGGTTTGGATAAAAATCCTAAAATCTGCTCTGTTGAAATAGAAGCTATAAGCGATTGATAATCGGAATGTTGGCGAAGTGCTTTTGTTGCAAATTCATGAACACGCCCCGATGCACTTCCAGCCAAAAGATCCAAATAAGCCGAAGGTTGAAGATCCCACAATGTTTGAAAAGCTTCTTCTCTAGCTTCTGGCGCAGGTTGTCCAGCTATATATTTTTCTGTACAAGTCCATTTCTTTGCACCAAGTTGCAATTCATAACGCGGGCTATTTCCGTATAAAATATGATAGAAAGTAATTAATTCAGATTGACTATCAAAGCGATTTGAGCGTTTGGTAAAGCGTTCTGTTTTTTTATTAAAAACCCAGTTTACCTCTGTATTTGAAACATAAGTCGAGTGATTATAAGGCAATAAAACACCCTTTGCCATTTCCGCATAATTTAGATCACCAGCTTCACCCATTCTTCGGAGTGTCCTCCAAATACGTCTTTTTAAATAAGCTCTAGTTTTATCAGAATATGCAATTTTCCCTTGTTTTTGACCTTCACTCGTATTAATCCATTTTTCCTCACTTGACGAATAAACATTATACGAATTACTTCTATAATTTTCACCTGTCATCTCAAAACGAAAAGCTATGATACCGAACATTTCTCCATCTCTACGAAATTCAGCTGCTTTAAACACCTGACGTAAACCTTTGAAATGATTCGGCTTCATTGGCGAAGTTTTCACATAAGTCAATAGGGCTCGTCTAACTACATTATGTTCTTTGGCAATTAAATACACAATAGGTAAAACATCATTTGTTTTTTTGGATTTCAAACAGTTATCAATCAACCAATTAAGGATTGTTTTTTCATTTGTAGCAATGACTTCATTAAAATCATTCGGCAATTCAGCCGCTAATTCATTCAAAAAATCTTGCCTTGCTGTACCTTGATAAGTATTAGCTAACGCTTCTTTGGTTATATTATTAAGAATAGTCGCTTTTTTATTAGCGGAATTCCTTTTGTAAGTTCTCTTTAAAAAAGATAAGGCGGTTTGACCTGCCAAACGTCCTAAAGCCCAAATCAGACTATATTCGCTTAGTTTATTTTTACGATTAGACAATTGCAATAAAAAAGGAACAGCCGCTTTAAGTCCTAATTCGCCAGCTCTCCAGATCACACGAGAAACACTCCAATCTTTTGAATACTTTCCTTCAACAATTTGCTTTAAGTATTTTAAAACAGTAGCATCTTGATTTTTACGTGCTTCTTGTGACAAAGGAGCAAGTACTTTAGTTTCAATTTCTTGCGTATACTTATATCCTTTTTGCAATTTGTAATTAATTAGGTTACTAATTACTAATGCTGCTTCAGATTTATTAACAGGAGCGTTTGTTTTGTTGTATTCTTGAAAGTCTTTATCATTCACAGAATAATTATACTTAACAACAAAATTAACACTATAATTACCAGCACTATATAAAGATATAGTGAATGTTTTATTCGCTTGAATAGGATGCTGTAATTTAATTTGTTGTACTAGTTCCATGATTTTCTTTGTTTTGAATTTCGACTATAACTCTTTCGATTAACAACACTACAAATATACGCACAATAGTTTAATTCACCAAACTTTAACTCAAATTATTTACACAAAATAATGAAATTTTTATCATTTAATTCATTATTTAGTGACAGTCAATGAGTTAGGTATTTTGTTTTTTTTAAACATCGGTTTTGCCTTTTTTTCTATGTTCAAACATTAATTATAAGTACAAATAATAAACATAAAATTGCAACCAATCAAAATGGAACATTTAATTTTAGAAATCGACATTGAAGTAATTCAGTATCGGTTTTATTTTTTCATTCTAAATGAGAATAATACCATTCGGGCATTTAATTTTGGCTTTTATACTAATCTCATTGCCTTTTTTAATCGTACCATTAATATGTAGTTCATCGACTACTTTTTGTATTAAATGAGGACTGGAATGCGTCAATTCTAATTCAATTAATTCACACTCCTCGGGTAACTGTCCTGTCGGATGTACCGCAGATTGTTGCCAATCGGTCATAAATGGAATGATTTCAACGGCAGGTTTAGCCAGCGGCATAATCATTTCCCAAGTTAATTGATTGCCTGAACTTGTTTTTCGTTGACCGCCTTTTATCTCACCCATTTGAGGGTTATATTTCTTCAAAATTTGGCTATCATGCTGTAAATCCGTTGATTTCAAAGACCATCTAGTCAATTGAGGTTCATCAAATACATCAATTCCCATCCAGCGAGGCGCAGGAATTGACGTATTTCCATCAATTGCTAAAATTTCTAAATAGCATTGATTTCCCAAATTAATTAAAGCATTTTTAGTACCTTGCGTCGTATGATAACCACCAAAAGTCACTTGACATCCCAGTTTTATTTCAAACCAAATCATCGCTGCTTCCAAATCCTTTACAACATAAACTAGATGATCAATTTCTCGCCCTATATTCATTTTTGTTAGTTTCTACAATTATTAAAATAATTCAGCAATATATTTCGCACTTCTCACCGCTCCATCCATATAACCAGGAAATTGATCGGCTGTTTCTGAACCTGCTACAAAAAAAGTTCCATCTAAATAGCCTTTTCTATAAATAGAATGACCATTATTTTGATGTGGCAAAATGTGAGTATTATAATTAACAAAAGTAAATGGCTCTTTTCGCCAAACCGTTTCTTCATAACTCACAAAATCCCGAACTTGCTCACCAAAGTATTTTTGAAGTTGTTTTAATACCATTTCCAATCGCTGTTCTTTGGTCAATGAAAAATAAGAGCCATTCAAAAAGCCTTTCAAACCAAACCCCGTTTCCTCATAATTAGAATGATCATACATTTCTGGAATTGGGCCGATATTACTTACAATCGTTCCACTACTATATTTATCTTTCCAAAAAGGTGTTTTATAAGTCAAACCGACTTTGATTGATTCTCCCATCCATGTATGTGTAGTTGCTGCAATGTCTTGCAAATTGTGCGGCAAAACAGGACTAATTTTAATCGTTTTCATTAATAAATTAGGTGGTAAAGTCGAAATAACAATCGACGATTTAAAGCAATCCGTTTTTGTCAAAACGGTCAGCTCCTCCCCTTCTTTCCTAATGGATTGAACGATTTGATTAGTAAAAATATGTTCCTCGTCCAGTTCATTTGCCAAAGCGCGAATAAGGCTAGACGAACCACCTTGAATTCTAAAACTCGGATCATTATTGGGTGGTAAAGTCACGAGTTGATGCGGACTCGTCGAAATCGGTTCATAAATCGCCCTTTCTCCTAATTTTTGCTCGAATACACCAATATTGAGTTTTTTTAATAAATCAATTAAATCCTTATGTTTTCGACCTAACCAAGTCGCGCCCATTTCTTGCGAAGTTGTGTTTTCGTTGTATTTTGTAAAAATTCGTCCGCCCAGTCTTGGTCTTGCTTCGAGTATATTAATCTTGAGATTTTTCTTTTTTAGGAAATAAGCGATTGCTAATCCTGTCAAACCGCCTCCAATAATAATTATATCTGATTTTATCGTTGTCATACTTTTTTTTATCCAATTTAAATACAATGTAAAATAACTGTTTTATGTATAAAAAAATAAAATGTTCATTGACAATTTTTGCCAAAATGAACATTTCAATACATCAAATAGGTTATGCCCCATTGAACGAAGATGACAAAAATTGTCAAAGAACCAATAAAAAGATCAACATTTGTCTCGGACTAAAATAAGGTTACAGAAAATATCTGTTTCTACATTCAATTTGACAATCGCCAGTCCAATACTAAAACCTTCATACTCACTTCGATTATGCAAGTGTTTGAACATTTCAAAAATCTTTTCGTGATATTCTCCATTGATACCAATTCCATTATCCGAAACTATAATTTGATGGTGAGTTTCTGTTTTTTGATAATCAACTGTTCAACATATATGCACTTGGATATTTCCCAAATCGCTTCTTGAAATTCCTCGAAAAGTTCTTTGGATCTTTAAAACCGACTTCATAAGCCACTCTTTTGACAGAAACATAGGTTTTACTTTCTAAAAACTGTCGTGCTTGTTGATATCGAATTTGATTAATATATTGTTTTGGTGTGAATCCTGTAAGTAATTTTGTTTTTCGGTAAAGTTGTGAATAACTTATGTCCAATTCTAAACTTAATTGTTGTGCTTTAAAGTCAACATTTGGAATGCCTGAATAAGTCAAATTCTCTAAATTTTTAAGCCATTCTTGGTCATTTTGTGTAATTGTTGGTGTATTATCTGTTGGAACATCCGATTGAAAACTTGCCGCTTCTGCTTTTTCCGTTTCTTCTGCGATAAAAACCAAACGATTACTTTGATTTTTTAATAAGTTTTTAACACGGATTTGTAATTCTTCCTCATGAAATGGTTTGACCAAATAATCATCAACACCAATGCGAAGTACTGCCAATTTATCCGCCATTTCACTACGAGCAGTAAGTGCAATAATTGGAATTTGTTGCCATTTTTCATTCTGTTTGACCTTTTTCATAAACTCAAAACCGTCCATGACAGGCATCATTAAGTCCGTTAAAATTAGGTCAGGTGTTTGTTGTTCCAATTGCTTCAATCCTTCTACACCATTATGAGCAAAGACTATCTGATATTGTAGTTCTAAAATGCTTTCTAAATATTTACAAATATCAAGATTATCTTCTACCACAAGCAATCTTGGTTTATCCTCATTTTGAGGTGCTGAAAGCGATTGATTATCTGTTTTTAATTGATTTTGTTCTTTGTAAATATTGTCGTGCATTAATTAATCTAGATTTTACTGTTCCGACAGAACAGCTTAA
>CAKZLL010000459.1 GCA_937125475.1 uncultured Saprospiraceae bacterium
AAAATCGCCAATCGCAACAACCATAAAAAAAAGAGCTACAAAGCAATAAGAAATGCTTGTTCCAATGTTTCGGCATTTTTAAAAAGGCAGGAATAACGACGATTAGAAAAATTAAAAAAGTAATGGAATTAAAAAGCATTCTATATTTTTAATGAAAAAATCAGTCCTTTTATCGTACTTTTATAGTCCGATCTCCTTAAAAATAAGGTTTTACAAAGGAAATCTTTTATACTGCTAAGTAGAAATTTTTTAATAAAAAATTGTCACATTTCTTTTTAACTAAACTTTTAGTAATAAAATGTTTTATAAATCGTTAAATTAATAATTAACTAATATAATGGTCTCTACTGCGTAAATTGCAAAAAATTAGCCTCTAAAATTTATATTTATAATAATTCACCTACTAAATACACTTTTTTGGGTTGCTTCTTTTGCAAATAAACAAATTATACTATTTTTATATATGTTTTCAAAAAATAATTTAAATCATTATATATTATGAATAAACAAGCTACTATAATAGCGCTTTTGGTGGGATTCATCGCAATAATCAGTATTAACACAACAACTTACAAAGTAAGAGATTTAGAAACGATTGAATATTCTTTAAGCGATAACGTTAAAGAAGAACTTCAAAAAGGACTAAAAGAGTATCAAAAAGAGCACAAAAACGTAAAGCTAGCACAAGAGAATTTTTATGTAAATCTCAGTAAATGTGATGGCGAAGTCACAGCAATGATTAGTTATTTTTTACCATGTAATGATTGCCCAATGCAGAAATTAATGGAATCGACTAATCGTTTTATCAAAGTGAGTAATAGATTGATGTTGCCTGTCATTTTTGATGTAGATATTAATCATAGCCGCTTTTTTGCTATTGATGGAATTAGAATTAGACCTGCTCAGAAAGGCTATGCCATTACGGTAGACGGTAATAATGAAATTACTTTCAAAGGATTTATTGAATAGACATTCATTTAATTGATAATTATTTCTTATCCATGAATATCAAAAGGGCATTGATTCGACGAATCAATGCCCTTTTCTCGTATAAATAAAACGATGATTTTATTTCTCTAAAATTTTATTTATTTCCTTCTTAATCATGTCTTTATATAAATCCAAATAACCGACATAAACATTAACAATCTTACCAGATTCATCTATCAAGTAAATTTCTGGGAAACCAGCAGCCCCATACATCACACACACATCTCTTTCAACCATCAAATTAGGAAACGTTAAATTTTGCGCTTCTGCTTCGTCTCGAACAACATCAGATGTACAATATTGATGCTCTTTCACTAAACCAATAACCATCAGATTTTTTTCAACAAAATGACTGTTTAATTCATTTAGAAGCGCTAATACTTCATCCGTTTTTTGCCCTACGGGTGACCAAAAACACAATAATGTTGGACTTCCTAAATACTCCGAAAAATTAACCGTTCTATTCTCTGAAACACTAAATCCCTCAAAAAGCGGCGCAAATGTACCTACTGATAATAATGAACCAGATTGTATAATTCGTTGATGCATCAAGTTCTGGTTTTTTACTTCAAAAAAGTTTTTCCGATCAATAATAGCTTCTTTGGTCACTTGATCAAACTCAATATTATCCAAATTCCATTCACTATGCCCTACTCCTTTAAAATTTTTATATTCAAAAGTATTAATCATTCGTCGAACATCAAAGGTTGTCTTATCTATCCAAAATTCCCATTGTTTCTGATGTGTTTTTTCACCATCTGGCATTTTAATTTTAATATACCAACACGGAGTAGCATTACATTGACTTGATACTATTTCTTTTTTAAGTGCTTCTTTTTTAATTCTTTGAATAAATTTTGGACGCAAAAACAAAAAATTAACATAAGCAGTTTGAGGAATACTACCGCGTTGTATCGCATTTTCAATAGTTATATAGCGATCAAATCCTGAATAAATTTTTTCTAAATCATAAATATATTCAAACCCCGCTTTATGAAAAAGCTCGCCATTTGGCAGTTTTTCCGCTTCATTTTCTTTTTTCACCCAATAATATCCACCCAAAAGTGTATCTTCTGGCACTTTGATGATATGAACTTCGGCATTTTTCATAAAAATAGTGTCTTCCGCTCCGCCCCAATAGGGCTTAGAAATAAAATTCATTGTGTATGAAATACTTTGATGATCGGTCAATCTCTTATTAACTTTATCAAGAAGGGTTTCAATATTAGGAGGTGTTTGTGCGAAAGCATTTATTGAAAAACAACAGCTAATTAAAATGATTTGAAGTATTTTTGTCATTGATTTGAATTTTGAAGTGTTTTTAAATTTATTGGAAACATTTAAACTAAACACTTAGTTAAAGATAAGAAGTATTTAGCTGATTTCTTTAAACACATTAATATTTTAACAAAAAATTGTGAAAATCATTGAGAGCATTGTAGTTCCTGCCGATATAAAACGCCAACGATTGAGTGATTATTTGGTTGGAAAATTAAAAACCATCACTTCTCGAAAAGGAGTAAAAAAAGCAATCAAAAAAGGCGCTGTACGCGTTGACGGAAAAATCCAAAATACCGCTTGGTGGGTCGAAACAGGACAAATTATTGAGTTATTACGATTGGATAAACCACCTGTTAAGGTTTTTCCAATGATTTTTCCCGTTATTTTTGAGGATGATTATATAGCTGTGATTAATAAACCTAGCGGTATTATGGTGAGTGGAAATAAATTCCAAACCATTGAAAACGCGCTTTTGAATAATATTAAAGTCTCAACTCAAATCGACGCGCTTCGGTTGCCTTTGCCTGTTCATCGCCTAGATTCTGCAACGAACGGTTTATTAATCATAGCTAAAACCAGTAAAGCGCGAATCGAATTAGGTCGAGCATTTGAAGAAAGAAAAATACAGAAAAAATATCAAGCCATTGTGATTGGTCAAACACCAAATCAAGGCAAAATCAATGAGGCAATTGACGAAAAACAGGCGTTAACACTTTATAAAACCCTTCAAAGCATTCGATCATTACGGAATGATTGGCTTTCTTTAGTCGAAATTGATCTAAAAACAGGGCGAACCCATCAAATTCGCAAGCATTTTAAACATATCGGACATCCTTTAATGGGCGATCAACTTTATGGGGAAGTCGGTCAAATTTTAAAAGGTAAAGGGCTTTTTTTATCTGCAATATCAGTTGCTTTTCATCATCCGATCACAAACGAAAGCATTCAATTAACTATTCAACCACCTAATAAATTTTCACTTTTACTAGAACGCGAAGCAAGGCGATGGAAAAAATTTAAAGAAAATAAATAAAAATATTTTAAAAAATGCTAATCTTATTTAGAGAGATTAATGTTTTCTAATCAATTGATTATCAAATTATTAAAAACCATTCAACTTCGATAATACTTTAATTCAAAAGCGTTAGAATTTTTTTTTGAGTATTTTAATAAAAAATTATTGATTTACCTGTCACGTTTTATTGCTCTTCTTCATATAGAGAGTACAATACACAATACAACATTAAAATAAGAAAAAATTCATTACAAAAAGTTCACCACAATCTCACCACAATACAATTTTTTAAAACGAGATTGATATAAAACTAATAGAACATAATCATCCATTTCGATGGATAATATAAAGAATAGCAAACAAAGCACTTAGTTCCTTTTTTAGATACTTCCCACAACGGAAGTATCTTTTTTTGTTATAGGTCAACTTGAAACTTGATTATATTAGATCTTAATTTTACTTTCG
>CAKZLL010000460.1 GCA_937125475.1 uncultured Saprospiraceae bacterium
CTGTAATATCCTTCCGCGCTCACTGCGACGGTATTCACTTCACCAGATGCCGTAACTCCTTCTGCAACAATACCTTCTGTCGGTCTATTTTCTGTTTCGATCAATTGACCAGCCACGCCAGCAAGTGCTTGTGTTCGAGAAACAATTTCACCTCCTTGCCTCCAATCCAAAGTAAAACGTAGGTCAAAATATTTATAATGAAACTCATTTACCCAACCAACTACAAAATCTGGATTGTAATTACCCAACTTTTTCAAGGTATTATCTACTGTAAAACTACCATTCGGTTGAATAATAAAATTCCCATTTTCGTCTTTTGCATAGCCTGTTCCATACATATCTCCAATGCGACCGCCTTCTTCCACTTGAAACCAAACTGTTTGAGAAACCGCATTATAAACACGAGAATAAGCCAAAGTTACTCGATCTGCTCCTTCTGGAAGTTCTGTAACAGTCGCTACATTTCTACTAAAATTAACGAGTGTATTCCACTGAAAATCAGGTTTTCGGATAGGATTAATACTCAAAACAACTTCCATTCCATTGGCTCTAACCTTCCCGCCATTAACAATTTGCTGACTATAACCCGATGATTGCGGAATAGGTAATGCCAAGATTTGATTATCTGTAATGACATTATAATAGGTAAAATCAAGGTTAATTCGATCATTCCAAAAACGCAAATCTGCACCTAATTCAATTGAACTAGATCGCTCTGGCAATAAATTTGGATTAGCTAAAGTCGTTTGATCACTAAAAGTCGGTAAGGAATTAAAAGGCGTTCCTGCTGCAAAAATTCCCGTTGTTCGATAAGGTTCTGTATCATTTCCAACTTGCGCATAGCTCGCTCTTACTTTTGCAAAAGAAATAATTTCGGGCAATTCTACCATATTAGAAACAATTCCGCTCGCAGAAATTGATGGATAGAAAAACGATACATTTTCCGTAGAAATTGGAGAAGCCAACGCGCTTGACCAATCGTTTCGACCTGTAATATCAACGAATAAGAGGTTTTTATATCCTAATCTAGCAATACCATATATACTATTGATTCGTTTTTCGGCTAGATTTTCAAAAATCTCCAAAGGCGCAGCGGCATTTGCAAGGCGATACACACCAGGTTGAGCGAGTGCCGTTGTCTGAGTTTGCGAAAAAGACGAAGTTTGCTCCATTCTATTCGCACCAACAGAAACATCAAAACTAAAATCAGAGGTAATTTTTGTAGAATAATTCAATAAGAAATCCGTGTTGACTTCTCTAAAAAGAACATCGTTTTCAGCATAACCACCATTCACAAAACGAAGTGTACTCACACCACGACGCATTTTACGAAGTTCATTCGAATAATCCATGCCCGTTCTAACAATCAATGATAATTCATCCGTAAAATCATAACTAGCCGATATATTTCCAAAAATTCGATCACGATTGAACGAATTTCTATTTTCTAATAAAATCAAATATGGGTTATCAAAAAAGGTATAATTGTAGGAATATTGCTGCGTACCTTCCAAGCCTCTTTGCCAATATTCTTTCAATGGTTCATAATCCATCTGACGACCAGCCCAAGCCGTGAGGTCGTACATAATATTTTCAGAACCATAGCCATTTCCTGGGCGATTAGAACTATTAGAATTGATATAATTGACATTTGTTGAAATGCTTAGTTTTTCTGTTGGTCTGAAATTTAGACGCGCAGCAACTGTTTTTCTTTTATAATTAGAGCCTGGAATAACGCTTTTATTACGCAAATCCGTCAAGGATAATCTAAAACTTCCCTTTTGAAAAGTATTCGACAATGCCAAATTATTGATGGTTGTTAAACCTGTTTCAAAGAAATTTTTCAAATTATCTGGACGCGCCACAAAAGGCGTTCCTGTGATTGGCAAACCGCCATGCACATCAATATCACCGCCTCGAACGACCGTTCCATCTGCCAAAGTAACAGGGCTATCATATTGAGGAATGAGTTGTCCTTCCATTTTTGGGCCCCAACTCCAGCTCAACCGATCATTAATACCTCCATCTTTCCCATCCTTAAATTCAAACGCTCCGCCCGTACCTTGTCCGTAAGTATTTTGAAATTGTGGTAAGCGAAAAGGGCGATCAACGTAATTCATTGTATTAAAACTAATGCCTAACCCCTTACTTTTTGAACCATTTTTGGTTGAAATCACGATTACGCCATTAGCTGCACGCGTACCATATAATGCTGCCGCACTTGGGCCTTTGAGTACAGAAACAGATTCAATATCGAATGGATTGATCTCCATCGCACCATTTCCCCAATCAATATCTTGAAAACCAGCCGACGCTTCATTCGTAATATCCGTGATAGTTCTATTATTAATCGGCACGCCATCTACTACAAAAAGCGGATTATTACTCGTAAAAGACGACTCACCTCGAATCGTTACTTTAGAACTTGCTCCAACACCAGACGCGCCAGCAGTAATCTGAACACCCGCTAATTTAGAACCAATATTGTCTAAAAAATTGACGGCTTGAACTTGATTAATATCTTTACCATCCACTTTTTGAACAGCATAGCCCAGTTTTTTGCTCTGGCGTTGCAAACCTAAAGCTGTGACAACCAATTCATCAATTTCATATAAAGCATTATATAAAATAATATCAATTATCGTCTGATCTTCAATCAATATGGATTGAGGTCTAAAACCTATATAATTAAATGTCAGTATTTTAGCTTTTTCTGAAACAGTAATTTCGTAGTTTCCTTGCTCGTCGGTCGTTGTGCCATCTTCCAGATTTTGAACGGAATTTTCTACATAAATGCTAACGCCTACCAATGGCATTCCATCGCTTGCATTAGTCACTGTTCCTTTAATCGTCGTTTGGCTTATTGCCAAAAAAGGAAAAAGCATCATTAAAATTAAAAATGCCTTTATTAAAAATCGGTAATTGTTTAATACCATGTGTTTGTTCAATTTTTATTTGTTGTGAATTCTTCAAGGTCAGAAAAACGAAGATAAGGACTTGTTGAGTATGAATAAGATTAAAGCGAGAGTTTTGTCTATTTTTAGACAAAAAAATTATAATATGAAAAGATAGTTGAACTACGATTTAACTTTTTGAAAAATTGAGCGTGCTTAAATTGCTTTTTTGAAAAAAAATGATAATTTACGTTTTAGAATAATTAAAAGCTTGTTTAGGAATGATAATTGGTTTAAAAGATTATACTTGTAAACAAACTTTTGTAAAAGTCTAAACCATATTAACTTAAAATAGATTGTCGTCCGATAATTATTTATTTCTAAATAATTATTTCCACTTCAATTTGTCTAGTAGAGCTGTATTTAATTATGTCAGAAAAAAAAATAATTACAGAATTTGATAAAGATTGGATTTTATACGAAGATCGTGATATTATCATAGTCAATAAATTAAATTCGATTCCTGTTCAGAATGATAAATCTAATGATCCTTCCCTTTATTTTTTAGTACAAAAATATTGTGGCTGTGATCTTCAACTTATTCATCGCCTCGATCGCCCTGTTAGTGGTGCAGTAATTTTTGCTAAGAATTTAAAAGCTGCGATTCCTTTATTTCTACAATTTGAGCAACGTTCCGTTCAAAAAAATTATTATGCAATAGTTGAAACTGTTCCTGAACCAACTCAAGATTTATTGATTCATTATTTAGAAAAAAAATCAAGTTTTAATCGTTCTATTCCTCATCTTGAAAATGGGCCGAAGCGCAAAAAAGCCATCCTGAATTATGAATTAATTGGTACTAATGAGCAATTCCATCTCCTAAAAATTGTTCTTCACACTGGTCGCCATCATCAAATCAGGGCGCAATTACAAGCAATAGGCTGTTCAATAAAAGGAGATACAAAATATGGATATAAACGCAGCAATCGAGATCGATCAATCAATCTGCATGCTCGTTTTTTAAGAATCGCGCATCCCATTACTCGAAAAGAGATTAGCGTGATTGCCCCTTTTCCTAATTTATCTATTTGGTCTTCGTTCAAGCCTTGGAAAAAGAATGAATAATACCAATTCTGGGTTTAATTTTTTCAGTTCATGACTTGAGTTAGGGGTATTGAGATAAATAATCTACACAAAATGATATAGGTTATTTATCTCAATATTCTTAAAATAAGTAATCTGAAATTACATTGATTCATTATCACTAGAATGCTCTCCTTTCACAGGGGGATAAATGACCTCCTCCATGCGTTTAAGCAGTACTTTCAAGCGTTTAATCCACGGTAAGCGTTCAGCAATTTCCTTCAAATCATTGTGATGACCTGATCCAGAATCGCTATAGGCATTTAATATTTCGTCGCTAGACATTTCTTGGATATCCAATTCGTTTTTATCCAGATATTTTTGAAAAAGATTCATTGTGATTAGGATGTTAATATGGTTTTGTATTTAAAAGAATAAATTTCACATGAATGATAAATAATCAATCAGTGATTAATAGTTACTTTGAGTGACGAATTTTTTTCTTAAATCTGATGTTTGACTGCAAATATAATCATTCGTTACATTTTTTTATAATAAATAAAGACCTATTAATCAGCCATTATTAAATTAATTTTAATTTACATAAGTAAAATACAGCCTATTGATATATATAAATCCAAATGAACTTTGTTATTTTATTTTAAAAATTAAGATTTTGATCAATTATTAATTGAATGCCTGATGCTTGATTAATAATAGTGGATTAAAAAAATAGCGGAAAAGTGTCATAATGATAACATAATCCATTAATGAAAATAAGTTTTTAGTATTTTAGTCGTTTCTAAGAATAGGGGAAACAATAATTGATATTTATCATTATAAAGACAGTAAAAAAGATAGTGGTAATCAATTATTTATATAAATTACATTTTCATTTTCTCTTATTGAGTATTTATGGAATTAATAATTAAGCAAAGGATATATTTTAAATTTAATTAAAAAGATATGAAACAAATTTTGACCACCGCATTACTTCTCTTAGTCTTAGGCGGCGTTAGTTATGGACAAGAAGAACCTATCACAAAGTACACCGAAATTGATTTAAAAGTAAAGGATAACTATATTCGTAGCAATGATCCTTATGATATTGCCGAAGAAGTGACTGCTGAATTCGATGATGACGAATCAAAAGTGCGAGCGATTTTTGTATGGATTGCTCATAATATCGAATATAGTTTTGATACTTATGACGATCAGAAAGCGAATAGATCGAAGCGTAAAAAGCAGGTCAAATCAAAAGATCCTGATGAAAAAGCAGAGCTTATTCAAGAATTAAAGGATGATGATTTGAGAAGATGCTTAAAACGCAGAGGCGGAGTAGTAGCTGATTTTTCTTATCTTTTTACAACGATGTGTGAAGCCATTGAAATCGAAGCTGGAGAAATTAAAGGCTATAAAAGAAAGAGTTACAGAAGAATAGGACAAGCACCAAGAAGACCAATTCATTCATGGAATTGGGCTAAAATTAATGGTAAAAAATATTTATTTGATACAATGATGGGCGCTGGTACTATTGGGAAAAATCCAGAAACTAGAGTCGTTGAATTTACTAGAAAATTGAATGATATTTATTTCATGGCACCTCCTCATGTTCTTATAATGAGCCATTATCCTGTAAAGGAAGAGTATCAAATGTTGGACAAAAAAATGACGTTAGAGGAATATGCTTCTCAACCATTCATGCTTGATGGTTTTAGAGAAAGTAAGATTCTTGAAGTTGAGCCTAAAGTTGGAATTCTTTCTCCTAAAGATAAAGTAATTGAATTCAAGTTCAAGTTTGCTGATGGAGAAATTCCTCACCGCATTCTTTTATATGATAGAAGAAAATTGTATGACAAAAATGAGTACGAAAGACAAGGTGATTATATCGTAATGAAATATACTGTTCCTGAAAATCCACCTTCAACACTAAAAATAGTAGTTAAAAGTAGTAAATTATACGAATACGAAGCGTTAATTTATCGCTTTGGAGATGAGTAAAAAGAACCTTCAATAAATATTAAAGACCACTATGCTAAGGAGTTTCCATTAGTATAGTGGTCTTTAATATCTTTTCTATTTTACACCTCTACATTTTCATTATTTAGCTTGATAGTCAATGGTTTACCAGTTTCGTTTTCTATTTTAACGCCGCTTTGTGCCACTTCTACTTTTAGTAAATGTCCTCTAAAACGAACTTTAAACGAGTAAGAAGTCCATTGTTCTGGAATGAACGGTTCAAGAGAAATCGTATCATCTTTGATGCTTAAACCTCCAAATCCTTTCACGACTGCCATCCAAGTTCCTGCCATACTTGTAATATGACAACCTTCATCAGAATCGCTATTATAATCATCTAAATCAAGGCGAGCTGTACGCAAATACATTTCATATGCCTTTTCTTTCATACCTAATTTTGCCGCTAAAATACTATGAACACAAGGCGAAAGCGATGATTCATGAACGGTTCTTGGTTCATAATAATCAAAATGACGACGAATAGAATTGTCATCGAAATGATCCTCAAAAAGATATATTCCCTGTAACGTATCGGCTTGTTTGATATAGATAGAGCGCAAAATTCTATCCCAAGACCAGTTTTTCACCAAAGGCAAATGCTTAGGGTCAAGGTCTTTGACAAGAATATGTTCTTTATCTAAATAATTATCTTGCTGTAAGAAAATATCTAATTTTTCACTTCTCGGAAAATACATATTCGTACGAATTTCCGTCCATTTTTCTATTTCAGATTCTTGGAAATTTGTCTTTTCTATAATCGCAGCAAATTGATCTGGCGTATTTTCTTTGACATAATTTGCAGCCGTTTCTGCATATTCCATACACCAACAAGCGATGTAATTTGTGTACCAATTATTGTTAATATTGTTTTCGTATTCGTTCGGTCCTGTTACGCCAAGCATCACATATTTTTCGCGAGCTTCCGAATAATTAACACGCTGAGACCAAAATCTAGCTATTCCTAGTAACACCTCAAAACCATATTCACTCAAATACGCTTCATCGCCCGTATAACGCACATAATCATAAATCGCATAAGCAATCGCGCCATTTCTATGAATTTCTTCAAAAGTGATTTCCCACTCATTATGACACTCTTCTCCGTTCATTGTGACCATCGGATATAGCGCTGCACCACCAGAAAAACCTAGTTTTTC
>CAKZLL010000461.1 GCA_937125475.1 uncultured Saprospiraceae bacterium
CAAAGTAATACATCAGTCCTAAATAAGGCGTTGTCAAGAAAAACGCGACAGCATTATGACCGTACCACCATTGCACCAAAGCATCTTGAACACCAGCAAAAACAGGATAACTTTTCCAAAGTGTAACAGGAATTTCAAGATTATTTCCTAAGTGCAAAATCGTCACAGTGACCCAAGTCGCAATGTAAAACCAGATCGCTACATAAAGGTGTTGCTCGCGTCTTTTGAGAATCGTACCAAACATATTGATACCAAAAATGATCCAAACAACAGCAATACCAATGTCAATTGGCCATTCTAATTCTGCATATTCCTTAGAACTTGTGAAGCCCAAGGGCAGCGTAATCACAGCGGCGACAATGAGCAATTGCCAGCCCCAAAAATGAATATTACTCAGCTTATCGCTAAACATTCGAGCTTTGAGCAATCGTTGAAGCGAGTAATAAACGCCCATAAAAATACCATTGCCCACAAAAGCAAAAATAACTGCATTAGTATGCAAAGGGCGAATGCGTCCGAAGGTCGTTTCGGGTGTGTTAAAATTTAAAGAAGGAAAGACCAATTGCAGTGCAGCTAGTAATCCTACCAGCATTCCTACAACCCCAAAAATGGCAGTTGCCACCGCAAATTTCTTGACGATGACATTGTCGTAACTAAATTGTTCAATCTTTGACATAGAAAGCGAATTGGATGATTGAATGGTTTTGAATTATTTTTATTGTCTCAAGGAAATGTCTTCATCGTCGAGCAAAATTCTAACTGATGGTGTGTAATCATCATCATATTGACCAGAACTGACTGCCCAAAAAAAAGCAGCAATAAAGCCAATGACAATCAATAAACTGACTAGAATTAAACTGATGATTATTTTCATGTTCCTTTGATTTTGAGTGCAAGTTAGGACGAGTAGCAAAAGGAATTGATGAGGAATGTTTGCTTTAGAAGGTGATTTTTGTCATGGAATAATGATGGAATAAAAATGTTAATTTTTTTAAATCCAAAACATTATGTGTATTCACATAGTAACACAATCAATCGAACCATCAACACCCGCATTTTTTACACGTTCCTAAAGTTTTTTGTGAACTCTTTAGACTTATTTTATTAATGACTTTTTATTAAAAAACGCCCTAATAATGTGCTAGAAACTACTCCAAAAACCACAATAGTCACAGAACTTAAAGGCATTAAAATGGCCGCAATAACTGGGGATAAAAGCCCTTGAACAGCAAAGCTCAATCCAATTATATTATAAATAAAGGCTAAAAAATAAGCGACATAAACCAGCTTTACACTACCTTTTATGAATTGTAAATAAACAGGCAATTTTGCGAATTGATCCGCTCGCAAAATCGCATCACTCGCAGGCGTGAAGTTGTTTGTATCCTCTGTTATTACAATTCCGACATTGGCTTGTTTTAATGCACCTGCATCATTTAAACCATCTCCAAACATCATAACTTGATCGTTTTTTTGTTGAAGTTCTTGGATGAAAGCGAGTTTCTCAGTTGGATTTTTTTGAAAATGTAAATTAGTAAAAGGGAAAAATGAAGATAGGTTTTTACGCTCTTTATCATTATCTCCAGACAGCAAATGAAGCGAAGCGAAGGTTTTAAAGTAGTTCAATACTTGTTTTAAATTAGTTCTATAACTTGGTTTTATTTCAAAATAACCTTTAAATTGTCCATTGATGCTGACATAAACATTCCCCGAATTAGGCGCGTCAAGAGGTGGTTTGATAAAGTTTTTAGAACCAATTTTTATTAGATCTTTATTTAAAATGCCTTCAATTCCTTTGCCTGTAATTTCTTTAAAATATTGTAAATTGTTGAATTTGGAAGGGTAATTTTTGCCTTTATTTTTCCATTTTTTGGCAATAGCCACACTTAAAGGATGACTGGAATTATTTGTTGTTTTATAAATTAAATGAGCTTCTTTTTCTGATAATTTTGCCCCAAAATATTGAACAGACATTTTATCATTATTGGTGATCGTTCCTGTTTTATCAAAAACGACTGCGGTCATATTTTTTAATTTTTCAATGACTAAAGTGTTTTTTAAATAAAAACCTTCGCGAGCTAATAAGCGCAGTACATTTCCAAAAGTAAACGGAACAGACAAAGCCACAGCGCAAGGACAAGCAATAATCAATACTGCCGTAAATGCCTGAAAAGCAATGGATTGATCAACTACTAACCAATAAGATAACGTAGAAAAAGCAATTAAAAGAATAGCATAAGTAAAATATTTTCCTACTTTGTTGGCGATTTGACTGGCGTGTGTATCGTCTGATTTTTGGAAAGCCGATTCATTCCAGAGCTGGGTCAAATAGCTTTGATTAACTTTTTTGGTAATGGTAATTTTGAGTGCTTGCCCGATTTGACGACCGCCAGCAAAAACAGATTCGCCAACGGATTTTCCAATAGGATGAGCCTCGCCAGTGACAAAACTATAATCAATTTTGGCAATGCCTTCGGTAAGAATGCCATCCGCAGGAATTAATTCTTGATGTTTGACCAAAATTTGATCGCCTACTTTGAGTTGTTGCAAAGTGGTCGAAGTTGTTTTTCCATTTTTTAAAAGAGTAGCCGCAATCGGGAAATATGATTTATAATCTCGTTCGAACGAAAGTTGATGATAGGTTTTTTGTTGAAACCACCGACCGATTAATAAGAAAAAAATCAATCCTGCCAGACTATCTAAATATCCAGCTTCACTCAAAATTACTATTTCAAAAATGCTTCTACCAAAAAGCGTCAAAATTCCTAAACTAATTGGCACATCAATATTAAAATCACTTTGCCGAATGCCAAACCAAGCCGATTTTAAATAATGAAAGCCACTAAAAAACACGACAGGTAAGCTCAAACAGATATTTAAATAACCAAACCATTGTTTAAAAACGGCATCTTGAAGTCCTAAATATTCAGGAAAACTCAAGAGCATAATATTACCAAAAGCAAATCCCGCAATCCCTAATTGATAATATAATCGTTTGTCAACGGCTGGTTTTTGAGCGGTATTATCAAGATCATTGAGGTTAATATTTGGTGCGTAGCCAATCATCGAAAGCAATTCGACGAGTGATCTAAGGCTTAATTTATGGTGATTATAAGTGATATAAGCCTCTTTTTTTAGGAAATTGACATTCACGGAAAGGACTTCCTCATTGAGTTTGTACAGGTTTTCGAGTAGCCAAATGCAAGAGGCGCAATGGATTTGAGGTAAGAAAAAAGTGATTTTAGTAAAATCGTCATTCGTGAAATTGATTAATTGACGAACGATATTTTCATCTTCTAGCCATTCATATTGTTGCTTTTTTTTCCGCTTTGTTCCTGGTTGTGTTTGGAGGCGATAATATTGATCAAGGTCATTTGTGTTAATAATTTCATAAACCATTTTACAGCCTTCGCAACAAAATTTTTTGTCTTCAATGACAATAGTTTCGTCTTGGCATTCCTCTCCACAATGATAACAAGCCATTATTGATGGAGTATTGATTGACTTCGTTTTAGGCGAAAGCGTGATTGACATGAAATGAAATTGAGTGTTAAAATTGACAGCAAGGTACAAGCATTCTAAAATGAAGTAGCTGACAAAAATCATCTTTGAAAACGATTTTTGTCATTATATCTATGGCAATAACCCTCTAATTTTGGAGTATAGTTAATCAGAAAAAATCCTTAGTTATAAAGGTTTTTTATCATTAAATCCTTCTAGCATGAAAGCGCATTTGTTATCAAAATACAATATTCCTGCACCAAGATACACCAGTTATCCGACTGTTCCATTTTGGCAAAAAACAGCTCCAACACAGGAAGAATGGATTAGTCATGTGCAAGCAGCTTTTAATGAAAATAATGAAATCAGCCTTTATATTCATTTACCTTATTGCGAAAGTCTTTGTACTTATTGCGGTTGTAATAAACGGATAACTAAAAATCATGGCGTAGAAGAACCATATATTAATAGCGTCATTAAAGAGTGGAAACAGTATTTGAGAATATTACCTAAACGACCGATCCTCAAAGAATTACATTTAGGTGGAGGAACACCAACATTCTTTGAAGCTCGTAGTTTAAGTAAGTTAGTTTGTAGTATTTTGGACGAAGTAGTTGTTAGTGAGAAGCATCATTTTAGCTTTGAAGCGCATCCTGCTAGCACTACTTCGGATCATTTGACGGCTTTGAGGGCTATTGGTTTTAATCGAATAAGCATTGGAGTGCAAGATTTTGACAATGATATTTTGAAAATTATTAATCGACAACAAACCTACGAAGATGTAGAAAGGGTAGTGCGTGAATCGAGAGAATTGGGATATGAATCTATCAATTTTGATTTGATTTTTGGATTGCCACTTCAAACGCCAACTCATATTTTATCTACTTTTCAGAAAGTAAATAAATTACGCCCAGATCGAATTGCGTTTTATAGCTATGCGCATGTGCCTTGGGTCAAGCCGAGCCAAAGAGCTTACAACGAAAAAGATTTGCCGAAAGGACAAGAGAAAAGATATTTATATGATTTGGGCAAAAAATTATTAGAGATAGGTGGCTATAAAGCAATAGGTTTAGATCATTTTGCTTTGCCGACTGATGCATTAGCACAAGTTACAAAAAAAGGCACTTTACACCGAAACTTTATGGGATACACGCCTTTTAATACGCGTCTAAATCTTGCGCTCGGAGCGTCTTCGATTAGCGATAGTTGGACAGCTTATATACAAAATGAGAAAAAAATTGAGGAATATCAACGAAGAGTAGATTTAGGAGAATTTCCGATTACTAAAGGAGATGCACTGACTAAAGAAGATCAAATTTTACGACAGCACATTCTTAATTTGATTTGTAATTATGAAACGAATTGGAATGATGAGCGGTTAAGATGCGAGGGTTTATATGCTGGATTAGAGCGATTAGCCGAAATGGAAAA
>CAKZLL010000462.1 GCA_937125475.1 uncultured Saprospiraceae bacterium
TAGAACAGGACAACCAAAGATTTAATAGGAAAAAAAATTAATGAAGTTAGATGCAAAATTTCACTCTATGAATATGATGGAAGTATTCCTTTAGAAATGATTGAAACCGAAATTAGATTATCAACAGGAACAATCATTAGTTATCCGCACCATCCAGAAACTTCTTTAGAATGTAAAGAAAGCTTTAGTCCTAACTTGAGAAAAACCTTTTCTATCAAATCAATATTTAATAAGTCGAATTATGTTACAGTTCATCAAGTGAAAGGAACAACCATTATAAATATATGGTCAATTATCTATGGATTCGAAGAAAAAGCATGTGTTTTAGAACTATCTAATGGGAATTTTTTATTAGAAGGAACAATGTCTCCATTAGGAACAGGAAATACAGATTTATTTTTATTCAAATCTCGAAAAGAAATTGAAAATAAATATGATGATAAGCTATTGAAAGTCTATTAATTATCAAAAAACCAAAATAAGGTAGTTTTTTAAAAAAATTAAAATGGATCATTCAAATGAATATAAAGTTGTATCTAATGGGCAAGAATACCTATTTAATGTTCTAAAAGATTTAACTGAGCCATGTCCTCAATGTGGCGTGCCTGCTTGTGGAAAAGAGAATTACTTTTGGGTGGAAAAAGCAGGAGAAAGATTGACTTTAATTCTCGATGGAGCATATTTAGATATAATCATTGACGAGTATTTTAATGTAAATTTTACCAAGGTAGTTTATGCTTCATTACCTGTTTTTTTTAGGGCTTATAATGAAGCAATCGGATGGAGTGAAGCCGATGATTTCAATGGAATGGCAATAGATGTTGATGATTTATTAACAGCTATAAATATGATCCAATTTGATGAATTAGAAGATTGGGTTCAAGGATTTGGTAAAGAATATTTACATGAATTGAGAAAAATGGCTCATAAAGCCATTGAATTAGATACCGAACTTTATGTTACTCGATCATAAAAATAATAGCAATCAATTACTAGCCAAACATCATTAAGATTATATTAAGCCTTCCTTTTACAGCTTAATTTCAAACAAAGCCAACGCACCTTTATAATGCGCAGGAAGCTCTGTCCCCGCTCCTATCTGAACTGTTCCTAAATAATTAAAACCACATTTTATATAATAATTAACCAATCGAGGATTGTCTCCCCAAGTGTCTAAACGAATAAATTCTTTGTTATTCTCTGCACAAAATTGCCTTGCCCAAACGATTATTTTTTCGACAAAACCATTGCCTCTAAAATCTGGATGTGTCACAATTCGATGGATGTAAATGGCTGGTTGTTTCGACTTTTCTTTCCAAAGTTCCTCATCTTCATAGGCGAGTGCAAAAATACAAGCTACTCTCCCATCAATGATGATTTTCCACTGTTTATTTTCCTGAATTTCTTGCTCAACCATTGGTCTTTCAAAGAATTCCCATTGCTTATGAAAAACAGTTTTTTGGTAGGCAATTGCCTTATCATAAAAATCAAAAATTAAATCTATATCTTCTATTGTAGCGTTTTCGATGTACATTTCTAATTATTTGTAATACTTAGTAATTTCTAAAAATGATGTGCTGTTTTATTCCACATCAATTCCTTTCTGAGCAGCCGCTTCTCTAAATAACTTATCCAAATAAACCTGCAAATAGGATAATTGAACAGAAGAACCATCCGAAATGTTATTAATAATTTTTAAAATCGTTTCATTTTCTTCCTCAATATCTATTTCAAAAGCCTCACAAGTACCTTTTACCACTTTATTCAAATTATTGTAACTCATCGGCTCAATACGAAGGCGTTTATTAAATAAAGTAGTAATAATTTGCTCATGCGGATACAATAACGCAATATATTCTTCGCGCATAGAAAGGATGACCGTCACAGGAATTTCTTCCGAAATTAAGCCTTTTAGACTCTTGAAAAAAGTCAATTGTTCT
Organism: uncultured Saprospiraceae bacterium; assembly: GCA_937125475.1. Lineage (GTDB taxonomy): Bacteria > Bacteroidota > Bacteroidia > Chitinophagales > Saprospiraceae > CAKZLL01. The sequence continues at coordinate 1,941 of CAKZLL010000462.1, forward strand.
TCTTTTGATCCGAGTATAAAAATTTCTTCAAACTGATCAAAAATTAAATAAATCGGCTTCATATAATCCAAATAAAGAGAATAAATAGCATCTTTAAGCTCCATTCCTTCCTCCAAAGGCGTTTCCGCAGCTTGATTGAGCGACCGCCAAAGCGATTTATTCAAATTATCTCTTCTCCGAATATACATATCATACCAATCCGTATCTTTAAAACGGTTAGCTAATCCGCACTTGATCAGACTCGTTTTTCCTGTACCAGATTGTCCATAGAGCAAGATCAAATTGGTTTGAAAAACCATTTCGTATAGTTTTTCAATTTCATCATCTCGTCCAAAGAAAATCTTACTATCATTCTTATCATAAGAATCCAAAAACTTAAAAGGAGACTTCATAAGCAGATTAATTAAAGTTTAGTTTTCATTGTTTTATGGTTGACCAAAATTTCATTTTCGTCAATTTGAGAATTAAAAAACATGACTATTCAAACAACATAAAATCATCATCGTCTTCGTCGTCTTCCAAAGAAAAATCATCGTCCTCATCAATATTAACTAATGCCTCTTCTTTTTGGAAGATGGTTTTTTGAAATTGATCCATTAACTCCGCGATATCTTCAAATTTGTGGTCTGAGATTTCTAAATCCTCATCTGCATCATCAATAAATTGATACACATAACTAGCATCGTTTTTATAACTATAATAATATAACTTAGATTTTTCGTTGCCTGTTAATGCATTTTCATCGACAATGAAAGGTGTTAAATTCAAATAATCACTTACATCATCAATACTCTTCAATAAAATCACTGAGCGATCATCCGTAGGTGTTTCATATTCCAAAATATCATCCAAAACGCCAGCCGTTACGCGATCAAGCATGACATTACTATGCTTATAAATCGCCTTTTTATTCCTACGTTTGATAATTTCTATATTCTTGATTGTCACTAATTTGTACTTCACCAAATAAGCACAACCACACATAATAGTCGTTAATTTTTCTTCTGCCTGAATACAAAAACTCTCAATTTCTTCGGCAGAAACTTTTTCTTCTGCTATTTCTTTTTTCATTTCCATCATAAACAGATGAGCTGATTGTAATGGTGTTTGAGAATTGAGTGCTTTTACCATAAAATCAATTTCTTCTACAAAAAATTCCATTTTATTTTTGGCAAAAATATTGCGAATCGCAATCATGAGAATAGAATAATCAAAAGTAGGGTGATTATCTGGACTCATAGATAA
>CAKZLL010000463.1 GCA_937125475.1 uncultured Saprospiraceae bacterium
CAATCAGCAATTTCACTTCTTCTAAGACCAACTTCGTGCTTAACAGAGTATAAGAAACGATAAGTTAAGTTATCAGTTAATTTGAATGAAGGAGCAATACTAGCCAAAACTGCGCTTAATTCAGATCTATCATCATAAGCACCCAACATAGCAACAGGGTTGATCGTAGTTGAACCAGATAAGATATTATAAGCACCAGAAGAATTATACAATGGAGAAGTAGGATTCCATTGTAAAGCTTGACCGATTAAGTTACCTGTAAAACCAGCATTAGTTGTAATAGGCGCTAAATCTTCTGTTGTATGAGCTGCTAATAAGTTATAATCAACAGTAAGACGTTTGTCAAAAAATCTGAATTGACCTGTGATATTACCAGTGTATTTTTTGATACCTGATTCCTTCACAATACCTTGTTGATCTAAATAACCAGCAGAAACACGATAACTAGCCATATCACTACCACCTCCGATAGAGAAGTTGTAATTTTGAGAGAAACCATCTTGAAGAATTGCGTCCATAGCATCAACGCTAGAACCTTCATCACCACCAGTTAAACCATAGTCAGTTAAAGCAGAGCGATATTCATCACCAGTTAAAACTTGGTATTTTTTTAAGATAGAAGAACTACCAAAAGAAGTATTAAAACTCATTTTTGGTGCACCAGCTCTACCTTTTTTAGTAGTAATAATTACAACACCATTTGCACCTCTTGATCCATAAATAGCTGTAGCAGAAGCATCTTTCAATACTTGCATAGAAGCAATATCATCTGGATTGATGAAGTTTAATGGATTAGCTCCTGGAGAATTCCCCAAATCACTATTACTAAATCCTGGACGAGCAGAACGACCATCTAAAGGCACACCATCTACGACATACAAAGGCGTATTACCTGTACGTACAGAAGAGTTACCACGAATACGAACGGTAGTAGCACCACCTGGTTGACCACTATTGTTCATAATTTGAACACCAGCAACCTTACCTTGAATTAATTGGTCAGCACCAGTAACAACACCTTTGTTGAAATTTTCAGCTTTCACTGAAGTAACTGATCCTGTCAAGTCACTTTTTTTGACTGCACCATAACCAATAACTACAATTTCATCGGTTTTGATACCTTCTGATAAAGCAATATTGATCTCAGTACGACCATTAATAGTAACTTCTTGTTCTGCATAACCAATGTAAGAAACGATTAATGCTGTTGCACCATTGGTATTAATGGAATATTTACCATTAACATCAGTGGAAGCACCTGTATCCGCTCCTTTAACAGTTACGCTTGCGCCAATAAGCGCATCTCCTGTCTTTGCATCTGTCACGGTACCTGTAACAGTTTGTGCCATAGCAAAGCTACTTACACATACCATTAGAAGTAGCAACAAACACTGAGAAAGTAAGTGTCTAACTTCAATTTTCATAAAACTTGGTTTAGGAAATGAAAAAATTAACATAGAATTTATAAAATTTCAATTTTTGAACGTATTGTTTGGAATTACTTTGTTCTCTAAAGTAAAGAGGTTCTTCTTAAAATTTTGTACTTAAATCATTTATTTTTGTGGATAAACTATACCATTTATTTTAGTATACATGACATATATATATAATCTATGTGTCATAATAACACTATGCAAAAATAATTAAAAATTCTGAAATACTAACTTTTTCTAAAAACTATTTCAAATATGTGGTAATACTAAATATTATATATGGTATTAGGTTTTATTTTACTTTTAGAGTGAGCTTGTTTTTTTTGATGTAAAATTGGAAAAATGAATAGAGATTTAAGCCTTTATTTATCAAAAGATTAAATATTAAAATTTTATCTATAAGGTCTTAGGTTTGATGTATTTTTCCATTGTTAACTTATTGTTGAACAATTGCTCAAAGAAGTGCATTTGGTTCTTTGCTCGGACTAAATTTTGTGTAGCGTAATTGGTTTGATAGTACGTATTACCATTTAAATAATCTGTTAAAAAACGAATGGTTTGAATGTAAGTTATTATTAATGCCCCATTAACTAGGTTTTTTTGCTCTTGTTGGGTGATGTTTCTTTTTATTTTTGATAGGAAACCATCCGTCAAACGAGTGAATTTTTCAAAATTGAAATTAACTTTACTAATATCTTTTTCTTCTTCATTACTAGAGTTAGCGAAAGTTCGCACCATATCGCCATAGTCACTAATTAAAGTACTTGGCATAATAGTATCCCAATCAATAACGGCTTTTACCATCCTTGTTTTTTGATCAAAAAGAATATTATTGATTTTAGTGTCATTGTGGGTAATACGAATAGGTAGTTGATCGGCTGCTATTGTTTTTAGCGTTATTTTTAACCATTGTTCATACGATTTTACTTGCTGTATGAAGTCAGATATACTTGCGCTTTTTTGTGCTAAATCGTTTTCAATAGCTACTTCAAAAGCTTTCCACCTCAATCTCCAATTATGAAAATTAGGTATTGTTTCAACTATTTTTGACACATCTAGATCCGCCAAACAGCTTAATAATGTTCCAAATACTTGTCCGCCTTGATAAGCTTGTTCTTTATATTCTACTTGATCAATGGAATAACTATCTTTAATAAAATCAAAAACACGCCAACAAGCACCATTTGTATCTCTAAAAAACAACTGATCAGATTTTGTTTTTATAATATTCAATACCTCATAAGGGTAATCGGATCGTTTTAAATGCTTACCTATTACCTCAATATTTTTCATAAGCCCTTCAGGGTTTTTAAAAATAGCCGTATTAATCTTTTGTAGAATAAAACATCGTTGTCCACTTACTTTATATGTATGATTAATATGTCCAATTATTAGCTTTGTCAAGCTATAATTGTCTACTGGAATATTAAAATGGACTAAAAGATTTTGCTCCTTTTTATAAAAATTTAACATAAGCTGGTTTTACGTTATCAGTGACTTTATTAACTAAAATTGAAATAATCTAGTTCTTTTTAGATATTTTTACTTGACCAAATTATAAATCAACTAAAATTTTATCAAAAAATGGCTCTATCCAACTTAGATTGGCTGTTTGTTATTGGTTTTTTTGTTCTATCCCTTGTTATTGGGATTTATGCAAGTAAAAAATCTGGCAAAAGCTCTACAGAATTTTTCCTCGGTGGTCGAAATATGCCTTGGTGGCTATTAGGCGTTTCGATGGTCGCGACTACTTTTTCCGCAGATACGCCGAATCTTGTCACGGATATTGTTCGTAAAAATGGTGTGTCAGGAAACTGGGTTTGGTGGGCATTTTTACTCACAGGTATGCTGACCGTTTTCGTTTATGCAAGACTTTGGCGACGCTCAAATGTTGTTACTGATTTAGAGTTTTATGAACTGCGTTATGGCGGTAAAATGGCAGCTTTCCTACGAGGGTTTAGAGCTATTTATCTAGGCGTATTTTTCAATATTCTCATCATGGCATCGGTTTCTTTAGCCGCTATCAAAATTGGTAGTGTCTTATTGGGATTAGCCCCTTGGCAAACTATCGTTATTGCTTCTGTTATTACCGTAACTTATAGCGTTATGGGTGGATTGAGAGGCGTTATTTTGACAGATTTCTTTCAGTTTATTATGGCAATGATTGGTGCAGTTTGGGCGGCAATGGTCATTATTAACTTGCCAGAAATCAATGGATTAGATAACTTATTGACGCATGAAAATGTAACGGGTAAATTAAGTCTTCTACCTGATTTTAATGATACTACTCAACTTATTCCTCTACTCATTTTACCGCTTGCAGTGCAGTGGTGGAGTGTATGGTATCCAGGTGCAGAACCTGGTGGTGGTGGTTATGTAGCACAAAGAATGCTAGCTGCAAAAAATGAAAAACATGCTGTGGGTGCAACATTGTTGTTTAATGTAGCTCATTATGCTTTACGTCCTTGGCCTTGGATCTTAATTGCTTTAGCTTCATTGATTATGTTTCCTGATTTAGCCTCATTACAAGCGGCTTTTCCGAATGTAGAAGCGAATGTAATTAATGATGATTTGGCTTATTCTGCCATGTTGACTTACTTACCTGCTGGTTTATTAGGTTTGGTTGTTGCTTCGTTGATTGCTGCGTATATGTCCACGATTTCTTCTCATTTAAATTGGGGAGCATCTTATGTTGTGAATGATTTTTACAAGAGATTTGTCAAGCCAGAAGCGACTGAAAAAGAATTAGTTTCAATGGGGCGTTATGCGACGGTTGCCTTAATGATTGTTTCTGCGTTGTTTGCCTTATTATTAAGTAATGCTTTGCAAGCGTTTAATATTTTATTACAAATCGGTGCAGGTACAGGTTTAATCTTCATTCTTCGCTGGTTTTGGTGGAGAATCAATGCTTGGAGTGAAATTTCAGGGATGATTATTTCTTTTATTCTTGCTGTTTATCTCGAAGTGCTTCATCCTATGTTTGGTTTTGAGCCAATTCCACAACATGTCAAATTATTGCTTGGTGTTGGTCTAACGACGGCAGGATGGTTGATCGTAACGATGATGACACAGCCTGAAAATAACGAGGTTTTAGCTAATTTTTATAATAAAATTCGTCCTGCTCCTGGAGGATGGAAGCCTGTTATTGGGTATGCGACGGAGCGTAAGATATTAACAACGGATACGAATAAAGGACAATTGCCATTGCAAATATTAAGTATGGTTATTGCCTGTTTGATGGTTTATAGTGCGTTATTTGCTACTGGATATTGGATTTATGGAAATACTACGCCAGCTATTATTTTGACGTTAGTTTCGATTGGTGGTGCGTTTTTCATCTTCTCTCAGTGGAAAAATTTGATGCGAGATGAATAATAATTAATATATGATGTGATGTGTGGGGCAAACGTGTGGGCAAAGGCATGCCTTTGCCCTACATATGCAATATTTTAAAAATCAATTCGCGTAATAATTCTGTATCAGGCGCAGAATCTCGTCCAACTCCTTTTGATTTCAAATCATACTCTTTTAATAAATTGATTGCTTTTTCTACTTTCGGGCGATTGTAGTTTCTAGCGGCTGTTCGATAATCTTTCAAAAAGAAAGAGGACCGCATCCCCAATTTTTTAGCCAATTCATTATCGCTCACTTGACCAGCAGAATGAAAAATATATAGTTTGCTAAAAAAACCAAATAAAGAGCTAACAACCTGTGGCAAAGGATGTTTTTTCGGATTAGACATGAAGTAATTAATAATCCGTTGAGTTTTCAAAACATCTCGTTTACCAATCGTATTTTGCAATTCAAATACATTGTAATCTTTACTAATTCCAATATTTTTTTGGACAATTTCGGAAGTGATCCGAGTATTTGACGGGACATTGAGCATTAATTTGTCCAATTCATTAACAACCTTAGCCAAATTTGACCCTAGATATTCTGCAATTAATGCCGTAGCATCATCCGCAATGGTATATTTTTTTTGTCTTAAATAATTATTAATCCAATCAGGTACTTGATTATCATATAGTTTTTTAGCTTGAAAAACAACCGCGTTCTTTTTCAGTGCTTTGGCAATTTTTGATCGTTGATCTAGTTTTTTGTGTTTGTGGCAAATCACCAAAATTGTTGTAGGTGCAGCATTCTTAATATAGCGCTCCAACTTTGGCAAATCCTTCATTTCTTTCGCTTCCTTAATAATCACAACTTGGTGTTGTGCCATAATTGGAAAGCGTCGAGCACTGTCAACAACTGCATTATAATTGGCTTCTTTACCATATAAAACGGTCAGATTAAAAGATTTTTCAGCTTCTGTTAAAACATTTTTTTCAATATAATTAGCAATTTGATCTATAAAATACGATTCCTCCCCATGTAAAAAATAGATTGGGCTGTATTTTTTTTGCTTCAAATCTTTTAAAATATCATTATAAGTCATTCAAACGGTTTTTGTGAAAAGCGCAATTTTTGAAAAAATGTTTGTACCTTATTCAAAGTTATAAAACTATCTCTAATTTTATGTTTTTAAATCTCTAGCTTAATTAATTATTCCATTATTGGAACTCATCTGATAGTTGTTTTATTCAATTTGATGGGCAACAAACTTTAATTAAGTGTATTTCATCAAAATCCTAATTTTTGTTCCTGTTGGTTCATTATGTTCATTTTTTAAATCAAAAATATCAATCTGAATCGCCTCATTTTCTAAGCTCTCAAAAACCGCTTGTCGTTGTTCAATCAATTGCATTCCTTTCGATTGATGTTGGTTTCGTGTTGCTTTTTTGATGGTTTCTGCTTTGGCTCGTCCTATTCCATTATCTATAATTTCACATAAAATAGATTCTTTTTCTTCGGAAAACTTAATCGTTAAAAACCCTTTTTTATCCAAATGAAATAAACCATGCCTAATTGCATTCTCGACAAAAGGCTGAATAAACATAGCAGGAATTTCGAGATCCTCATCTAACTCTTCTTCGATTTCAAATTGATAATCAAACTTGTCCTCATAGCAAATCTTTTCTAACGAGACATACAACTTTAATAATCGAATTTCTTCTGATAACGAAATAAATTTAGAAGAAGAAGACTCTAAAAATAAGCGCATTAATTTAGCAAATTGTGATAAGTACTTATTCGCAGCAATCGCATCATGACGCACGATATAATCCTGAATCGCATTCAAAGCATTGAATATAAAATGTGGATTCATTTGTGACTGGAGAGCATTGAGTTCTAATTGAGCAAGTTGTTTATTAAACGCGGTTTTTTGGCTCTCTCTCTGCCGAATGATCCATATGATCACAACCGAAATACCAATTATCGCTAGAATTAAAAACATAAAAAACCACCAAGCACGCCAAAAAGGAGGCGTAATTTTGAATGATAAACCTTTAACTTCGCTCCAATCACTATTAATTTTTTTTGCCCTAATCTGGAAATTATAACGACCAGATTGCAAATTATTAAAAGATAAAGAACGACTATTAGTGCGAAGCCAAGGCTCATTTTCATTCAAGCGATATTCAAAAATCATTTGAGAAGCATTCAAGAAAGTAATGCTTTCGTAAGAAAATTGCAAATAAGCATCGTAAGGTAATTGCTTTAATTGATCGGATTTAATGATCTCTCCATTGAGCAAAACTTGAGTTAATTCTACTTGTGGAGGTGTAGCTTTTTGAGGCAAATCTTCCAAAAAAGTAGCCGCAATACCATTGCTTGTTGCTACCCAAAGTTGCTGTTTTTGGTCTATAAATAAAGCATTGACATCGCTAGTAGATAGTCCAGTTTGTTCATTGTATGGAATAATATTTCCGTTATTTAGATAATGTAAACCTCTTGGTGTTGCTATCCAAATACCGCCTCTAGGATCTATACAAAGCTTTCTGCATTGGTTAGATAACAAACCATCCTTTGTATTGTAAATGCGGATAATCGTATCATTTTTTAATTGAACTAGCCCTTTTTCTGTTGCTAACCAATTATTTTTATTTTCGTCTTGAATAATATGATTAATGATGTTAGAAGGTAAGCCATTTTTTTTGGATAATTGTCGGAATTTGAAATCATCATAAATAAAAACACCTTGCCCTGTCCCGACCCAAAATCGATCTTTATGATCTTTGAAAAGACAATATTCCGAGGATAAATTTTCAATTTCTGCAATCCACTTCATAGCAGAAGTATCGCAATTCTGATAAACCCAAAAATAACCTCCACGTAACAAATTAATCCGTCCAAATAAATCAATAATGAAAGAAGTAGTAGTTGTTTCGGTTGGAATACAATTCTCTAAAGGATCATTTATTTTAAAAATTCCTGCATTTGTACTGGCATACAAACCTGTATTTTCGCTTTGTTGAAATTGAGAAACTTCGATTGATTCAATTAGTTCTTCTTTATACCATTGGTGTGCTCGAAATTGATAAAATCCATCTTTTGTACCTGCCCAAATTTGCCCATCTGGTGTTTGTGAAATATCGTTGACAAATGTATTTTCTAAACCATTTTCCACGCCATAATTGGTAAAAGAAGAACGGTAAATCATATAAATTCCGTCTCCTTCTGTTGTTAACCAAAGGTGTTTCTCATGATCGAGATAAACAGCAGTCAATCTTGATTTAATATTTAATTCGGTTAGTAGATCAGTGTAATTTCCTTCTGAAGTATGCCAATATAACTTGTTTTGAATAGTATCTAAGGTGTATTCTTTAGGCAAAGAAGCTGATCGTGTTTTTGAAAAAAATGATGCTGAAAGTTTTACGGTATCCTGAACTGTATAAAACTGATCTTTCTCAATATATTGATACGTATCATCATCAAAATGAAATAACAATTGATTATTATTTTTAGAAATACGTTTAACTGAGTTATTTAGCAAACCATCTTCAATCGAGTAATTTTGAAAGTTGAGACCATTAAAACGAGATAATCCATCAACCGTAGCAATCCACAAATAATGGTCATCATCTTGCATTAAATCATAAGCTATATTATGAGACAAGCCATCTTGAGCAGTATAATGTTTAAAATATATATTTTGAGCGATTACACCTTGATGAAAAAATAAAGACAATAGGACAATGAGCATTTTTTTTATAAAAAGCGAGTCGTAAATTGATCTATTTAATCGCGTCATAATGATCAGTGTTTTTCAAAAAAAATCTAAAATTCATATTCAAAATCATAGTAATGTTTCCAGCTATTCTATTAAATTGAAGAGGAAATTTGGAATGTAATAAGATGATGAAATCATTTTCAATGATTAATATGTATATGTTTTTAATGTTTTTCATATTGTAATTAATTGTTTATGTTTTTGTTCTTTATTTCGATATTACATATGCCAAACAAAATAATGTTTCTTAGTAACCTTTTATGTCAAATA